>JAHEBB010000067.1 GCA_024642575.1 Trueperaceae bacterium
CTAGAAACCCTAAACCCAGCTGAAGACCCAGAACTTTATGCAAGGGCTAGCCAACTTAGCTATCAACTCACGCTGACAGAGGTTAGTGAAAATGATAAGTCAATGCTCGAGCCTTATCTTCCTCGTCTAAGCAAGCTTATTGAAGTCGCCAGGAGCAGCCAATGAAGTATCTTTTTAGCTTAGGGCTTTTTTTCTTTTTTTCACTTGGCTTTGCCTGGACGCCAGAAGTTTTTGAAGTTTATTGCGGAGAGTCTTATGCAGACGCTGGTACTGGAGCCATTACAGCAGTTGTCGCCTCTGATCTGGCAGAGTCTTTAAAATCGCTAAACGCAAGGTCTTACCTATTTTATGACAAGCTTTACGGCATTTATGACCCCGATATTGCAGGAAACCCCGAATGTGTATCTGCTGGACGCAGAACAATGGTTGAAAGTTACGCTGCTGAAATTTCGCAAGCTCTTAAAAATTTGGGTTTTTCGTCACCTTCTCCCAAGCGCTTAGGTCCGGTCGTTCAAGGCAAAACAGGTGCTAAGGTCATTCGTATTTATGCAAAAGAAGGCTTTGACAGCATAGCCAGTACACTTGCCCCTTGTAGTAAAGGTGAACAATTTGATGATACGCGGCTGTCGCTTATGACCTACAGTGCTGGGCAGCTTAATAATTCGCCGCCCATGCAGCTCTATTACATTCTGGCGCACGAGCTGATACACGTGGTGCAAAATGCTCAACAGTTTCGCTATTTAGAGGATACTGATAAGTGCACGCTACCTGGTTGGTTGGGCGAAGGTACTGCCGATGCATTAGCGGTTTATTTAACTCACAAACATTTCCCAAGCTACTATCCACCGATAAGTTTGGGTATTGGTAAAAACATTCATGGAATCAGACCTTACGACAAAAACCTTGCTTGGCAAAACAGCGATAAGTTGCCTGACTACCGTAGTAGTTCGTTTTGGACTTATCTGGCTGAGCGTTATCACAAAGGTAGGTACGATTTCCTGAGTAGTTATTTTGCTGTCCCAGACCTAAACCCTGGGGTTGATGACTGGTTTGATTGGCTTGATACCTTACTCCTTAATGATGAGGAAGTAAAAGCCAGTACCAAAGGTGGTCTTTATTTGGTATTCCCTGACTTTTTGGCTAATTATGCCAGTTGGGGGGGAAAAAAGTATCCGCATATCAGCGAAAAGCAATGGCTTCAGGAAGCTTTTGGAGGTTGTCACACCGTGACACTTTCCCCACAGCAAGCCAGTCGTGGGTTAAGTTTGGAGCTCGAGCCTTTAAGTGGTCAGTGTATTCGCGTTTCAGTCGGGGGGCTTAATCCTGGTCAATTGAGTGCTGTAAAACTTATGCTTAGTGATAGCAACGAAGCTGCGCTGGACAATTTGCATCTGGCTCCCGTTTCTATGACTTCAAACATGCAGGGTTACGGTACTAACTTTAACTGCTATGAAATGAGCAAAAAATTTCCTCAGGGTAGTTGTCTGGAAAAACCTTTTACTGGGTCGAAAGCCAGTAAAGGGCAAGAGGGCGCATCCTTTGTGAAAACCTGGCTTTCCTTGCCCCAAGAAACAGCCACAGGGAGTTATGAAAACCTCTTTATTCTGGCGCACAGTCCAGTTAACCCCAGCCAGCAAAAACATGCCAATCGGGTTAAGCAAAAAGTAACGCTAAAAATCGGGCTCGAGACGACCAGTTTTAGTAGTACGGTTAAGCCAGCAAGCCCAAAAACGCAAGGTAGAGTCATGAACCCCGCTGCCAGCAATGCCGATGAGCTGGGTGCAACCCCTATGAAGGGTGGTGAGGCAGCGGGCAATCTGGCAGGCATGATGACAAATCCTGAACTTATGTCCCAGATGATGTTTTTGATGCCACAAATGCCTGTTGATGTAGCTAGCCTTATGTCGGGTGTAGGTTTTAAAGGGCTTAATCAAATTGTACTTGAAGATGTGAGCATGCAAGATGATGAGCTCGAGCCTGGACTGAGTTTTACCATCTTGCTTATGCCCCCTGGCATACCTTTTGGCGCAACAGGAACATTTAAAGGGGTAGCTAACGGTATGCTCGAGCCGCAAACAGGCTTAGAAGGTATGTTTTTCCCCTGGCCTTTACCAAAAGAAGGCGAAGTCCCTGAAAATGCTGTGGTTGAAGTGCTTGAGTACAGTGACGCTTTACTGCACTTAAAACTGAGCGGAACCGTTTGTCAGTGGGCCAATTTGCAACGTGATAGCAGTGGTGCGGTGACGAGCTGTTCTAAAGTAGACAGTTTTTCAGGGGAGATAAGTAAACCTTTTGGCTGGCTTTATGATTTAGAGCAAACCTTTACTAGCATAGATACTCCTGGCATGGAAGTTTATCGCAAGGATTTGCTCAGTAGTCTGGCAAATTCGGGCTTTCCTTTTCCGCAGTTCCCTGATAGTACAGATAACCCCGCAGATGAGACAGGGGATAGCTCGAGCCCAGTTACAGATAGTGTAAGTACAGAGCCCTACGTTTGTAGTTGCAGCTGTGAAGAGTTTATAGAGATTGAGGCTATGGCGACTGACTTAGAAGATTTACCCGAAGGCAGCCTGCCGCCCGCAGCCTTTATGGAAAAGATGCAGTGCCTTCCGAGTTGCATGATGCAGTACGCGCAGTGTTCAGAGTAGATAGGTAGGGGGTTGCTTAAGCTGCTAGCTATTAATTCAGTATCTAGCCCCTCACCAAGACTGTCTTGGTGAGGGGCTTTCTAAAACTAATCCTGAATAAAAATGTCTTCTATGCTTAAGGCAACAGGCAAAGGTCCGCTGTTTATCATAAGGGCAAGTTGCTCTGCTTCTGCGAAATCCTGTAAGCCTGAAATTAAAATGTTTTCTTTAACCTGTGCCCTGATTACGGGCGCGCTAAGTATGGTTTCATCTATGACAATGGCAAGACGCCGCCCTAGATTTTCTCCACTTAGCTGAAATAAGGCATCTTGATAATCGGTTTTGACATTTAGGGCAAGAGAGCTATAGCCAAAATCATCTGTTTCAACGGCGGCTTTTGCAAAGATTGACTCAGTGAATAAGCTTTCTTCTAAGTCAGATAGGCTTAAGGTACCCATCGTTTCTGAGGCTTCGCGGACAAATCCTAAATTAACATTACCTTGCTGCATTGCAAGCTCAATTGTTTTTAGATCTTCAACTGCTACATTATTGATATGCACAGTAAAATTTTGTTCACCTAGCCAGTTTACTTCAGCGTCTAAGAATGCCAACCGCTGCCCGAGGATCGCTTGAATACTCTGAGCCTCACCCGTTTTAAGCTCTTCAGCCTTAAGCTTAAGTTCTATGTAGGCGCTTTTTTCTAGAGTGAGGGGTGTAGCTTGTGTGTCAGGGCCGTTGCAAGAACCTATAAAGCTCAATAGGAAACTAATAACAAGTTTTAGTACTGATGGAACGTCTTCTACCATCAAACGAGTTTACGTTAGCTTAAGAGGTGTTCCTTGTGAATATTCGTAAGCTTTTGCCGCTCGAGCCCGATAAAGATGAGCGTAGAAATATTTAACGCTTTTTTGACGCCTCTTTTCTAAACTTTAAAACAAGGAGGCAAGACATGAAAAACCTTTACTTTGGTCAAGCATTTAAACTGATTACAAAAACCCTGCCCTTTATCTGGATACGCCTAGGAAGCTACCTTTTACTCGGGCTAGCCCTAAGCCTACTTTTTGGGGTGGCTGGCGGACTTTCCTGGCTACTCGCTAAACTTTGGGCACCCCTTGGCTTTATCATTTTTCTAGTTGCATTTGGTGGGGCGTTTGGTCTTATAAAGTGGGCAAGCAGATATTATTTTTACCTTTTAAAAGCTGCTCACACCGCAGTGATGACGGAAATCATAACAACGGGTAAAACCCCAGAAGGTTCGCAAGTTGCTTATGGCAAGGCGCAAGTCATGAGTCGGTTTAAAGATACCAGCATTATGTTTGGGGTTGATCATCTGGTGGATGGCGTGGTGAAAGCCATCATTCGTAATTTTGCTCGTTTGGCAGATCTTTTGCCGATTCCAGGTTTAGATAGTTTGATGGGACTGGTTCAGCGTATTGCGGTCGCGTCAAGCACCTATATCGATGAAGCCATTTTAAGCCGTGCTTATGCAAAGCGGGAGCAAAATGTTTGGAAAGTGGCCCATGACGGCGTGATTTTATATGCTCAAGCCTGGAGACCCATTTTGATCAATGCGGTAGTTCTTGCCTTACTTAGTTATGTAGAGTTTGTGGCATTGCTCATCGTTCTGGCATTACCTGCCTTAGCTCTGGCTTTTGCCTTTCCTGCTTTGAAATTAGCCTTGGGTATTGGCGTAGTCATTATGGCGCTAATGATTAAACTGGCCATCAGTGACGCTTTTTCTATGGCAGCAACCTTAGTTGCATATCACCGTGCTACTGAAGATTTAGAAGTAAATGCTGAGTGGAAGGCTAAGCTCGAGCGGGTAAGTGGCAAATTTAAAGAGCTAGGTCAAAAAGCTGCCTCAGTCGTCACATCTAGCGCACCTTCTGTAGCGGATACTGGACGTAACCCAGAGTTTATGAGTTCGCAGGTTTCGGGTTCTTAAGGAGGCATCATGAAAAAGTTTCTCATTGGTTGTTTGGGTGTGGTTGCGGTCTTGGCAATTGTCGGGGGCTTTTTGGCTTACAAGTTTGTGGTGCGCCCTGTTCAAGGTGTGGTAAAAAATCTCGAGCAAGTAGGTGAAATTGGCGAACTCAATAAGCAAGTAAGTAATATTAATAGCTTTAGTCCGCCAGCAGATAGCGTTATTACCCAAGAGCAGCTTAACCGTTACTTAGCCGTACAAACCGAAATGAAAACAAAGCTAAGTGAAACCGTAAATCAACTAGATGCCAAGTACAAAGACTTTCAAGATAAAGAACCCAATCTTAGCAATATTCGAGATTTTTTTGGAGCTTATCAAGATATTTTGAAGCTGGTTATTGAGGCTAAAAAAGTTCAGGTAGAAGCGCTTAATGCCCAAAACTTTTCCCTTGCAGAATACAGCTGGGTTAAGCGTGAAGCGCTAAGGGCAGCCTTTTTGCCCTTTACGGGTCTTGATCTCTCGCAACTTTCAGATCAAGCAGGGGTGCAACTACCAGATATGAGCGAGACGGTGCCCGAAGCAAATATTCAGCTTTTAACGCCTTATAAGGAAAACCTCGAAGAGCTGATAGGCTTGTCCTTTTTTGGGCTATAAAGCTAGCGGCCTAATACCAAACTCGGTAGGAGCGATATAAATTTCTACCGAGTTTGGCACTCGTTTTAACGATCAAAGATTGCATTTGGTTCTTAAGAAATGAATCAGAAAGGGTATAAGCATGAGAGACCATGACATGAACTATATTCTAAGAGTCTGGAAAGATGGCAAGGGCGAACATGCCTGGCGGATGAGCTTAAAAGAATTAGGTTCTGAGGAAATTAGCTACTTTGCCGATAAGGCAAGATTGCTCGAGCGTCTCATGCCTCAAGAGGAAGCCGAAGAGGCATCAGAAAACAAAGTTATATCAAGCTGAATGGATGATGTAACACCATCATCCATTCCGATCTTTGATCGTACGCTTGGACAAGCTAAGTATCGTTACTTTTTAGTTTAGTATTATGCCCTAGAACTTACTTCCACACGTCTTTAGCAGGAAGCGGTTTAGCAAAGAAATACCCTTGCGCTTCATTGCAGCCCAGATTTTTTAGGTAATCCAGTTGTTCCTGAGTTTCGATGCCTTCGGCTGTGGTTCGTAAGTTAAAACTCTGAGCCAGCAAAATAATGGTGTTTACCAGCGGGGCGTGATCATTGGCGGAATGAATCGTTTTAATAAAAGAACGGTCAATCTTAAGATTATCTAGCGGGAGTTTTTGCAGGTATTTCAAAGATGAATAACCTGTGCCAAAGTCATCTATGGCAATACTTATACCCAGTTCACGCAGCTCTTGTAAGCGGTTAATCACTTGATTAACATCTTTCATGACCACGCTTTCGGTAACTTCAAGCTCGAGGTACTTGGGGTCTAAGCCCGTTTGCTCAAGAACCTTCACCACATTCTCTACAAAATTGCTGCGTTCAAACTGTAAAGAAGAAATATTGACCGCAACTCTTAAAGATTTGAAGCCAGCGTTTTGCCAGGCCACGTTTTGGCGGCAAGCCTCGTATAAAACCCAGTCACCAATTGCCAAAATCAGACCGGTTTCCTCGGCAATAGGAATAAACTGTAAGGGCGAAATAAAACCATACTTAGCCGAGTTCCAGCGCAACAAAGCCTCGGTGCCTATACGCTCTCCTGTACTTAAATCAATTTGTGCCTGGTAATGAAGCTCGAGCTCGTTATTAGGCAGGGCTGAGCGCAAGGCAGTTTCAAGCTCGAGCCTGCGCTTGGCTTGCTCAGCAAGGTCATGGGTAAAACTGCGCACATTGTTTTTGCCCCCAGCTTTTGCCTGATACATCGCGCTATCGGCATGTTTAAGCAAACTGCTTAAATCCTCCCCATCATCGGGGTAAAGGCTGACCCCAATGCTGGCACCAACAAAGAGATTTTGCTCCCCAATTTTAAAGCCTGACTGAAACTGCTCCAGATAGGACTGTGCTACGCGAATAGCGTCATCTTTATAGCGTAAATTGGTAAGAATCAGGGCAAATTCGTCGCCACCCATGCGGGCTAATGTATCGCTGTCACGGGTTCTTGATTTAAGGCGTTTACTGACCTCTTGCAGCAGCGCATCTCCCATATGGTGCCCGAGGGTGTCATTAATATGTTTAAACCCGTCCAGATCAATAAACAAGGTGGCAAAGGTCGTTTTGTAGCGCTCTGCTTGCGCCAGAGCATACTCGAGCCGATTTTCAAAAAGTACTCGGTTAGGCAAGCCTGTAAGTGCATCATGAAAGGCCTGATGTTCAATTTGCTTGCGCAGATGATACTGAGCCAGCGCGACGCTTGATTGATTGCCGATGGTACTTAACAAATCAAGATCTGACTGGCTAAAATCAGGGTCATCTTGATGATTAATGGCGGCCAGTAAACCCATGATTTGCCCCTGATAGATAAGGGGTACATAAAGCCGTGAGCCAATTTGGCTTTGTTGCAATCGTTTGGCAAATTCGGGGTCTTCACGAACATCAACGCTATCTTTAGAGGACATAGCAGCTTGAGCATGCTTTAGTGTCCAGCCGATTAAACCATGCTGAAAATAGTTAAAACTGAGGGGCTTGAGGGGTTTAGAACTGTTTTCAGTTAGGACAAAGTGCTCAATTTCTTGCTGCGCCATATTAAGCTTATACATGCTCACCCAGCGAGCTGAAAGGGCTTCACGAGCATTTTCGGTAATATGCTGCATAAGCATTTCAAGGTTGTCAGCCTTATGAAGCGTTTGGCTAATTCTATAAAGCACCTGCGTATGAGAGAGATCTTTTTTGACATGCTCGAGCAAGTGGGCATTTTCAATGGCCAGATTAATCTGAGCGATGACTTTGGTCATCACCTCAAGGTCTTCTTGATAAAAGTGTGTTTTTGCATTTTCAATGACCATCACACCCATGACTTTTTCTTGATTGAAAAAGGGCAGCGCCATGCTTGAAACGGCATCTTTCTTAACTTCCAGATAATCCGCTGAGCCTTTAACATTGCTTAAGAGCTGAGCTTTGCCTGTACGGGCAGCCAGCCCAGAAATGCCTTCATGAATGCTTATAGACTCAAGCAAGTTTTCATAGCCATGCTGGGGGCCTTTGTAAAGACGCTCACCACGTAAAAAGGTGACGACAATACTGTCATAGTTAAAAAGCTGCGCCAAAGAATGAACGACGGTTTCAAAAAGTTCATTAAGCTCGAGCTTATTGACAATGGCATTTTGTAATTTGTCAAGTAATAAGAGCTCTTTACTGCTTTGATCGGCCTCGATAAAAAGTTTACGGTAACGCTGCTCATTATCTTTAAGGCTGGCATTGACCCTCTTAATACGGAGAATATGGCTGAGGGCATCAGCATAAAGTGAAAGAAGCTCGGGTTCATAAGGTTTTAGTGCTTGCTGGGCAAGCAGATTATCGGCAATGAGCCAGGCCGATAGCGTATTGCCCGTTAGTATCGGTGCCATCATGCGCCAGCCTGTGCCAACGGTTTTATTGCCATCTTGCAAAGCGGTATCGTACTCAATAATCGTTTCATGTTTTTGCTTGGCTCTAGAAAAATAGGGCATTGACGAGACATCTATGACCTGATGATGCTCCGAGCGAACCAAGCCTTGCCTAGAAATACCAAAGCTACCTGTTAAGTTTTCCCCATTGTCTAAGAAAAAGGCAACGCGGTCAAAGCCAAGCTCGAGCCTGGCACTTTTTACAATGTTAAAATAAAGATCTTCGAGATTATCAAATTGTGAAAGGTTGACACTTAGAGATTGGAGCGCCTTAAGTTTGTCTTTAAATTCTTGGGCAATTTCTTGCTCGAGCCTAAGATTTTGCTCGAGGCTAAAGCGTTGCCAGAGAGCTGCTACTTGATCGGCAAAGATGCTCACCATCTCGAGCGCTTCATCACTAAAAGCATCCTGAGATTCAAAATTATCCAGGCTAAAAAGGGCGACCGTGATTCCGTCAATAAAAATAGGAACAGACAAAGCAACCTTGATTTGTTTTAAGGTAGAGGCCCCTTCAAGCAGTTCTCGGCGCTCTTCTGCGACATTTTCATTTTTAATGTCAAATACACGCAAGGGTTGATTAGAGTTTAAATCGCGGTAGATTTCTTCGGGTTTAAGATAGAGACTTTGCAAGGTTGCTATGTCATAGTTGATTGCTGTTTCAAAACGGTAATTGCCCAAGTCATCTCTTACCAGCAAGCTACCTGCTTGCGCTCCAGGAATAACCTCAACGGCTTTTTGTAAAATATTTTGAAAAAAGGCTTTGCCCAATTCACCTGAAAGTGACTGCTGTACCAGAGCAGCCAGTTCGGTGCGAAATATGGTTTGTTCGGCAAGGGCATTTCGTTCTTGTTCAAGATTAAGCTCGAGAATTTTTCTTTCTTCTAGCTCTTCTTGAGCTTCGCGGAAGAGTTGGGCATTGTCTAAAGAAATGGCAGCGAGTTGGGCAAAGCTTTGCCAAAGTTCTATGCTCGAGCTTTCAAAGTCTATGACCTCTTCTGCCACAAAGCCAATCACCCCAAAGACCTTATTGGCGATTTTTAAAGGTATAGAGGCGGTAGACTTTATATGACTGTAAGCAACTTTTCTTGAACGACCTTCCCAATGGGCATAATCTTTTATAAAGATTGACTCGCCGGTTTGCCAGACTTGACCTGAAGCACCTTCACCCCGCCGAATTTCAAGACCTAAAAGATCGGTGAACATGCCCGAGCCAGCCACAAGCTCTAAAACCTGGCCTTTAACAAGGTAGATATAGCCATGTTTGGTATTAACAAGTTGGTTTGCTCGTTTAATTAGCAAGTCCAAAAGCTCATCAAGCTCGAGCCGATTCATAAGCCCTAGTGCGGTTTCATGCAGGGCTTCTAGGTAGACATTTTTCTGATGCAAGGCAAGTTCGGCCTGTTTTACGTCGGTTATATCTCTTAAACTTACAATGGCCCCAACAATCTCTCCCTCTTCTTTAAAAGGCATAAGCGAGATTTCCCGAAATGCGGGGCTACCGTTATTATCATAAGTCTCTTCTTGAGAAATATATTCACCTTTAAAACAGCGGTCAAACTGCTCTTTGGCTCTCTGCTCAAATATCTCTTGACCAATAATGTCTGGGACACTTAAACCCGTTATTTCTTCTAGCGTTTTTTGGTTGTATGAGAGATTTGCTTGATTGCTAAAAACATACTGGTAATGGGTATTAATGACAGAAATGCGCTCTTTGGACTGAGCAATAATGGCAGCTTGGCGCTGCAAAAGTCTTTCTTTTTCTTTAAGCTCGCTGATATCTCGGCTTACACTAACAATGCCACTGGCTTTACCCTTATTAAAGGTTGGGACTTTGTTTGCTAACATCCAGTGAGTTTTGCCGCTAGCATCTAAGACTTTTTGTTCCTGATTAATAACTGCTTTCTGGCTCTTTAAAACTTGCTTATCAAGCTGCTGAATGCTTTGAGCCAGAGTTTCTGGAAAAATATCAAAGTCGTTTTTCCCAGTAAGCTCGAGCTTGTCTGGCACAAAACGCTGTTTAAATTCGCTATTGACATATAAAAACCTAGAATCGGTATCCTTGTAGCAAATAGCGTCTGGAATAGCGTCCATGATGGTTTGAAAGAGATTGCGCTCTTGCTCGAGCCGTGTTTGTTCGTTGCGCAGTGCCTCTTCAAGTTCCCAGCGGCGCCAGAGAGACGCTGCTTGATTTGCCAGCAGTTCAGCCATTTCTAGGGCTTGTTCGCCAAAGGCATCTTGCGATTCAAAATTATCAAAGTAAAAATAAGCCTTGCGCTCGCCTAGAACCGTAATGGCGACACTCAGCGTTATGGCAATATCTTGAATGCGTCCTTCTTTTACAAGGGCAGGATTAGGGTTTTCCTGGGTCTTTAAATTAATAAGTTCAACGATGTTTCCAGATGAGGTTTTAAAAAGGCTCTTATCATCAAAGCGAATATGCCGCAAGGCTTCAAAATCATAATTGACGGTGGCAACATAGCGAAACAAATCCCCTTCGGCAACAATCAGGCTTCCAGCTTGAGCCCCTGGTATAAGGTCAACGGCTTGCTCAAGTAGTTGCTGATAAAAGTTAGCCTGGGTTTCTGGGTTAAGCATATAGCTGACAAACTGAATAAGCTTGCTGCGAAATTTGGCCTGAAGCTGGGTTTCTTCTAAAGCTTGAGAGAGCTTAGTTTCAAAGGTTTTTCGCTCAGTGACATCAATAATAAAACCCTCAAAGTACCTAACACTGCCATCAGGATTGCGCTGAATGATCATTTGGTCTTCAATCCAGTGCATTTGCCCTTGGCTATTAAAAATGCGGTACTGGAAGCTCAAGTGTTTACTGCCAGTTTTGAGGTGTTTGACAAGTAAGCTCTGGATTTTGGGTACATCTTCCGCGTGGCAAATCTTTTCCCAGTTGGTTTCGCCACTGAGCAATGCTTCTGGGGTATAACCCAACTGCAAAATGCTTTGGGAGATATAAATAAATTTCATCTGGCGCTTTTCGCCGGGTAGCCAGCGGTAAAGAATGACAGGGCTGCTATCGACAATAGTCTGTGTTTGCTCTAGGGCAAGCTCGGCTTTTTTACGACTGGTAATATCAAGAATAAAACCCTGAAAATATTTAACCCGACCATCAGGGTAACGCTCTAAGCTCGAGTGATCTTCTATCCAGCGCCAGCTTCCCGACTTGGGTTTAATGCGGTAAGAAATGATGTGCTGAGTATCTTCTTGTTTAACCAGGCGCAGGTATTTTTCAAAGGTCGGCTGGAAGTCATCGGGGTGCATGATATCTATCCAGGAAATCTGACCCGATAAGAGCTCGTCACTGCTGTAACCAAATTGGTCGATATTTTGAGATACATATTTAAAGCTGACCGTTTTAGGGTCAGGCATGGTCCAGCGCACAATCATTACAGGACTTTTTTCGATAATTTTACTTTGCTCGTAAAGGTTTTCTTCTGCCAAAGGTTCAGAGTTCGTTTTGGCTAGGTTGGTTCTGAGAAGGCTTTTATGTACCGCTTTATACAGCGTTTTTTCGCTAACTTCACTGGCTTCAAGATAATCGCAGGCACCTGCTAAAAGTGCTGCTTGAGCAAGCTCGTTTTCATAGACTTTGGAAAGGGCAATAACCTTAAACTGCAACTTAACCAGCGCAGAAAGTTGCTCGAGCCCTAGTGCCACGTCAAATAAAATAAGATCTGTTTTGAGTTCGGCTTGAACTTGTTTTAAAGCTAAAGGCTCGAGCCGCAAGTTAGGGTGTTTAAGGTTTCGACCTAGTTCCTGAGCCAAAGGTCCTAAAGCGCTTATATGAAAGCTCGAGCTGGCGGTGGTTAGGTCAAGGCTAGATAAACGGTTCATAATAAAGACTTTGATTTGCTATAACAGCTTTGTTCTCTTCATTATGGTCAGAGGTGTATTACAAAAATATTTCAATTTCACAAAGTTTTTAGAATCTAAGCTTTTTTGCGCTCCCTTAAGGGTAATTTGCTAGGCTAGCTTGTAAACTGACGCATCTAAAAATCTGCTGCCTCGTAAAAAAAGCGCCGAGGTCAATTATCCTCTTTTTCTAAAATCAAAAGCTTTTGCCCCTAATGAGGGGTATAGTTACGAGCTAGAAATGCCTTATGTTTTAGCTTAGAAAAGAAAGGTTGGATGGTGCTAACGCAACTCATCCAAAGTAACTATGAAAATAACTCAGATTCAGATTACCCATCATCAATTAGGGCTTGACCCAGCTTTTCCTGCTTCCTGGGACAGTCAGCCGCGTAAAAAATTTCCAGCAACTATCGTGCGTATTTTTGATAACGAAGGCCGCATGGGCATAGGTTCAGGCGACGCTATGTACGGCTTTTCCGATTATTCGCAGTTATTTATTGGGCAAGACCCTAGAGTGATGGCGCGGCATAGTGCAGTCTTGGCCAATATTGAGTTTCATGCAGGTCGCCCCTGGCCTTTTGAAATTGCCCTTTGGGATCTTTTGGGCAAGATTGAAGACAAGCCGCTCTGGCAGCTTTTAGGCGGTACTTCGAGTAAAATAAAGGCTTATGCCAGTAGTGGGGTGAGGCGTAGTTTTAATGAGAGTGCTGACTACGCAGAGCGGGTTTTGGCGCTTGGCTACCCCGCCATGAAACTTCGCTTTGGCAGAGAAAAAGTTGAAGATGATATTGCGACCCTGGCTGCTATACGTAAGCGGGTAGGGAATAGGCTCGAGCTCTTAGTTGATTGTAATCAGGGCTGGCGTATGCCCTGGGACATTCAAAAACCCTGGGACTTTGCCAAAGCGCTCGAGGTTGCCCAGGAGCTAGAAAAGCTGGGTGTTTACTGGATGGAAGAACCGCTGCACCGCGCCGACTATAAGGGCATGCAAAACCTGCGCGGACAAACCAAAGTGAAAATTGCTGGCGGAGAACTCACGCGTGAAATTTACGAATTTCGTGAACTTTTAGAGCATGATTGTTTTGATGTTTATCAGCCAGATATCGCGTTTACCTTGGGGATTTATCAGGGACGAGAGCTGGCCTATCAGGTAAAAGACAAAGGCCATATCTTTACACCGCATACCTGGGGTAATGGTATTGGGCTTATGGCTAACATGCAGTTGACCGCTGGCACGACGGGTGCACCTTTTATTGAATTTCCTTTTGACCCCCCTGAGTGGTCAACCGCGCGGCGTGACTTTATCTTGCAAGAGAGTATTGAAGTAGACGGCGATGGCTGGCTTAATTTAAGTGATAAGGCTGGGCTTGGTTTAGAGCTAAATGAAGAAGTCTTGGCGCAAACCCAAAGTGGCTCGAGCAGCTATGCTTAGGTAAAAGCTTAAACCGTTATTTCTTTAATAATTTCTTGCAAAAGGTCTCTGGCCTCAAATCTGGTTTTTGCTTCACTAATTCCAAGGTGTTCTGCAACCAGATGGACCACTTTAGGATAAATCTCAAAATAGGCGTCATCTTGACTGAGACCTTTGTTAATAGCTGCCTTATAGCTGGGTTTAAGTTGATTGCTTAGCTTCTTGATTAAATGAACCTGCTTATCCATAGTGGTTTCCTTAGTCTTTCAGGGCTTGCTTGGCATCTTTGGGCCATTTAATCTTAAACCCACTATGGTTATCCCAGTGGAGGTGAAAACTACTAATGGTTTCAAGCTCGAGCCCATGCTCCTTGAGATACGTATCATCTTTTATTTCTAAGAAGCAAAGCATGCGCGCTTTTTCGTTAAGACCCCAAAGTACATAGTCTCTAATCAGGACTTTTTCGGCCTCTTCTTCAAAAAGATTGTAGACTTGATGCTCTTTAAACCTGGCTAGCATGGCTTTAGCAAAGCGCTTGGGTTCGGCAAGATCCCCATAAGTTAAGACCAGTTCCCCAGTTCCTTCGTATAGAGCTACCAGACTCTCTAAACTTTGCTTGGTATCATTTTTTAACTGAAGGCTATAGCGTTTCATTGGGCGACCTGCCAAAGCAAAAGAGGCATCCTAACTAAGAACTTTTCTCAAGATAAAGGTTCGCTCGAGCTCAGTGTAGTGAAAGGCGCGAAAACGTTGCCCATGAAGTTTAGTTAGCGCTTCATCTGAAACACCGTCAGCATGCTCAACTTGCAGTAAAGGGTTTAAAGAAAAAAAAGTCACGAGATTAATTTGCTCAGGTTCAATAGCTTTGAAGTTACAAACCAAGGATTTACCGCCACTGTAACTTTCTAGCACATTTCCAAAAACAGAAATGACCACATCCTCAACAGCAAAAAGTTTAATTACACTCTGATTAGGGATGCTTGTCATATGCCCATAGCGTAGCATTAATAGAGTAAAGACTATGAAATAGCTGAGGGTATTTGAATTTTTGGTTGAGCGGTTGTTAAAACAGCTCCTAAATTTGAATCTTGAGCATGCGTTTCTGGCTTAATGTTTTTATGCCCTTGTATTTAGGGTTTAAGTAGCGTATAGTGAATAGTTCCGAAAAAAGTTTTTTAACTCTCTCGTAACACGGGCAAACGCCCAAGAATTTATATGCTTTATTTAGGTTTAGCAGTAAGGAAAGAACATGAAAACAGGAAAAGTAAAATGGTTTAATGGGGAAAAAGGCTTTGGTTTTATCGAACAAACCGAAGGCGGCGAAGATGTATTTGTACATTTTTCAGCTATTCAAGGCGACGGCTTTCGTAACCTCAATGAAGGCGACGAAGTTGAGTTTAATTTAGAAAAAGGCCAAAAAGGCTTCCAAGCTGCCAACGTAAAAGTTACCAGCTCAGCCTCACGTTATTAAGGTTTAATTTTAAACTTTAAAAGCCCTGTGAAAACAGGGCTTTTCCTTTTGCTTAATAGCTCTGGCAATTAGGCGTTAATTTAAAATGCTGGGCTGCACTTCTACTAATTCGCCGCCATCAATCACCGTGTCCCAGAAAACGTCCATATTTTGACCATTGGGAGCTTGAATGGCTAATTTGATAGGATAATGCCCCGTGGTTTGACCCGTAGGCACCTTAATTCTTAAAACAATAGCTACGCTGTCGCGCCATCTTACCTGTGTCCTAGAGCCTTCTTTTTTAACTGAAATCAAAGTCTGAACGCCAGTAACCGCCTCAAAATCAACGCTCCAGCCCTCGGGTAGTTGATCGGGAATGATTTGAAAGCGGCTTAGCGCTTTATTAAAGGTAGCACCTTCATTACTGGAAAAAGCCCGATCAGGGATATCACCTAAATCTATATCTAAGGCTGCGGCAGGTACTTCGCCCGAAGCGTACCAGGTACCTTCGCCAGGAATCGGAAATACACTGCCATTGATGAAATCAAAGTTGTTATACCTGGAGCCGTAAACTGACGGGGCACAAGCAGCAAACAAGAAACTTAAAACGATAACTAGGGGGATAAATCTAGACATGGATTCTCCTCAGGAATTGAGCTAAAGCTCGAGTCTGACCTTGAAAGTAACATGTTGCCAATTTTCCCCAGAATGGTTTTTTTCATTCTTTTTCCAAAATGTGAAAAACTTTTTAATTTTCACATTTTCATTCGCTTTGTCATTGCTCATTGAACATGATGTATCTGAATTCATTGAACATGATGTATCTGAATTCATTGAACATGATGTATCTGAATTCAGTTGATACTTTCGCAAGAAGTCTAATGTAAGAAGCCAGCTCTTTTTTATCTATCAACGTAATAGACTAAACAGCTATCTAAGGAGCAGCCTTCCGCATGACCCTACAAATTCCGCCTTCCTTAAAGCACCGCCGTTTTTTTATTCTTTGGCTTAGCCTCATTATTTCTTCGGCAGGTAGTCAAATGCAGACCTGGGCACTTTTTTGGCACATTCGTACCCTTACTGAAGCGCCTATTGCCCTTGGTGGTGTAGGGATGGCTCGCATCTTTCCTATTATCATTTTCTCACTCATAGGCGGCTCTTTAGCTGACGCGCTTAATCGCCGCACCCTGATGTTTTTTACCCAATCGGTCATGATGCTAAGTGCTTTAGCCCTAACTTTGCTTACGCTTGGGGGGCACATTGCCCTTTGGCATATGTACACGTTGACTGCCATTCAGGCTTTTGCTATAGCCTTTGATTCCCCTGCGCGGCAGTCTCTGGTGCCTAATCTGGTGCCAGCTAAAGACTTGCCCAATGCTTTTAGCATGAATTCTATTGCTTTTCAGACAGGCTCGATTGTGGGCCCAGCGCTGAGTGGTCTGGTCATTGCTTACTGGGGGCAAGCAGCCACTTATTTTTTAAACGCCTTATCTTATCTAGCCATATTTGCTGCTCTAATTATGATTGGCCCCATTGCTCAGCAAACCAATGCAACGGTTCGCAAAGCCCTTAGCGTTGCGGCCATTCGTGAAGGCATTCAGTTTATTATCAATCAGCCGCTTATCTTATCGACCATGCTTATAGATTTCTCGGCCACCTTTTTTTCATCGGCAACCACCCTTATGCCTATTGTTGCCAGAGACGTTTTACATGTTGGCGCAGTTGAATATGGCTGGCTATCGGCATCTTTATCGTTAGGTGCAGTCATAGCCTCGCTGATAGTTTCGCAAATACCGCAAATGCGCCGTCAGGGCATGGTCTTTTTAATTGCGGTGATGGGGTTTGGGGTAGCAACCATTGGCTTTGGTATGGCGAGAAATCTTGCTCTAGCTATGGTCACCCTCATGCTTATAGGCGCTTCTGATTCAGTTAGCATGATTATTCGTAACACCATCAGGCAATTGCAAACGCCTGACTATATAAGAGGTCGTATGGTGGGCATCAATCAAATCTTTTTTATGGGTGGGCCGCAACTTGGTGAGATTGAAGCAGGTTTGGTTGCTCAGTTTTGGGGTGCACCTTTTGCCATTGTTAGTGGTGGCTTTGGTTGCATCATTTTCGTGGCGCTGATTGCTCGGCGCTGGCCTGAATTACGGCGTTACAATGGCGATGAACCTATAAAAGCAGGCACTTAAGTCAGGTCTATCCAGTAATAGCAAATGCCTTTGTCGCTACGCTCGAGCCTACCCCCACAGCCCTCAACCACTTTTCTTGAGGCTAGGTTTGAGTTAAAAACCGTAAGTAAAACAGTTTCTAAGCCAAGATGTCTGGCGGGTATGAGTACAGCCTCTAACATGAGTTTGCCGTAACCCTTGCATCGCTCACTAGGGCGAATCGAGTAGCCAATATGCCCGCCTTGCCTTCTTAAACTATCATTCAGTTCATGCCGTAATTTAATAATGCCAACAGGGTGAGCATCTCGTTTAAACCAGTAGGTCGTTTGCGGTACATGACCTTTTTCTAAACTCAGCCCCCTGGCGTTACGCTCAGAGTAGTCAAGATAAGCTTTGAATTCTTTCCAGGTCAGGTTGTAAGCGTGGTTATGAAAACCATTTTCTCCGTGACCAATTTCGTTGAGCATTTCAAGAATGTCTCCACTGTCATGAATGGTGGCAGGCTCGAGGGAAAACGTAGACACAGACCTAGTTTAACAAGAATGAACCTTATAGACCGACATCTTATGCCTATAGCACAAGAGCTAAAACGTCCTTAGCTTTGCTCTAATGCTTGCAATTTTTCTAGGATAGGCTGTAAAA
>JAHEBB010000429.1 GCA_024642575.1 Trueperaceae bacterium
GAATGCTCGAGCCAGGTTTTAATAAATAAGGGAAGATGCTCGAGCCGATTTAGCCACATATCACGCCAGCGTTCTCCTACGACCTGTGGGTCAGGTGGACGGGTTTGATAGGAAAAAAAGGTTGAAGCCCAACCTAGATTTTCTAAAAGCAAAGCGCCGCCTTTATAATGGATATCAGTTGCATAGCGGTCATCGGTTGAGCAAAGAGTGATGATGGCTTTTAACGCTTTAGGTCGTAGAGCTGCAACCTGCAAGCTGTTAAAGCCTCCCCAGGAAATCCCAATCATACCAACGGTACCGCTACACCAGGTTTGTGCTATTAACCAGTCTATAATTTCGAGACAATCGGCTTGCTCCTGAGCTGCATATTCATCAAATAAAAGTCCGTCGCTATCACCAGAACCCCGCATATCCACACGAATGCAAGCATAGCCATGCCCGGCAAAGTAAGGGTGAGTCAGCTCGTCTCGAGCGATCGTTCCGTCACGTCGGCGGTATGGCAGGTATTCCAGAATGGCAGGCACAGGCTTGGTCTCTGCATTTTCAGGAAGCCAGACTCGAGCCGCCAAATTACAACCATCCTTTAAGGGTATCCAGACAGTCTCAAGATCGATGATGCCGTAAGGCAAGTCTTGACGGTAAGTCACAAGAAGTAAATCCTATTTGACATGTAAAGAGTTTACCTTTTATTTGGAGAATAAAGCTTGCACCATTAGTGTTACTGAAAAAACAAGATTAGTGACAATTTTTGCCTAAGCTAGACAAAACGTTATGTCTAAAGGTGACTGCCGTCTAGAAGGTATTGAGAAAGAAAATCGGGTTATTTGCAAGTTTCTTTTGTGGATACCAGGTTGCACTGGAATGACAAACGAAACAGTGTTACAAATAGACCATCGACTTTTATCCTAAAATTTTGAATTTGCAACGATAGTTCAATCCTCTTTTTCAATAACTTGAGGTGGCTCGAGCGACCCTTCTAAAGCAATAGAGTTCAGACATGCTTTTTTCTTAGCTTTACAAGATTAGGTTCTTCGTAAAGAATGCCGTCCTGGTGTAAGGTTTCTATCGCTTCAGGGCTGTAGCCAAGACTCTCGGCAATAGCACGATTATCCTGACCCATTAGAGGAGCTGGTACGGTTTGGGAGGTGTCGCAGTCTGAAAAACGAAACGGTAAGTTGGGCAATTGAACTTTGCCAAGAATAGGGTGATCTTGCTCGATGAGCATGCCTCTGGCAATGATTTGAGGGTCAGCCAGCACCTCATCGATTCGCTGGACTTTGGCACAAGGCACTTCGATTTGCTCGAGCCTAGCTAAACACTCAGAAACAGTATGCTCTTTGACCCAGCTACGAACCACAGGGAGCAGCTCGAGCCGATGCTCATTACGCCCTGCGGCACTGTGAAAGCGAGTATCTGCTGCAAACGCTTCACCACCTACGAGCAATGCAAGCCGTTTCCAGGCATCATCCACTTGCGCTGCAATAACCAGGTGACCATCCTTTGCACTAAAGACACCATAAAGCGTTGAGGTTGGTAAATCATGACCGGTTTGCTCAGGTAGGTCTTTGCCACCAGACAAGGTATAGCACTGAATGGCGTACTCATGCATGGAAACCAGACAGTCATAAAGTGACAAATCGATGTGTTGGCCTTTGCCTGATTTTACGCGACCGAGTAGCGCCGCACAAACCGAGGCAACGCCGTGAATACCTGTATACATATCCCCGAGAGCAATGCGCAACAAGGGCGGTGCTTCTCCAGGCGAACCAATCATTTGCATGATGCCACTTTTTGCTTCGGCAATCAGCCCAAAACCAGCTCTGTGTGAATCTGGCCCTGTGTGACCATAGGCGGAAACAGAGCAGTAGACCAGCCCTGGATTACGCTCAGCAAGTTGGCTGTACCCCAGACCAAGCTTGCTTAAAGCGCCAGGTCGATAATTTTCGACAAATACATCTGCTGAGTCGCAAAGTTTATGCATAAACTCTAAACCCTGTGGGTCTTTAACATTGATACAAAGACCTTTTTTGCCCATGTTTTGCTGCAAAAAGTAGCCCGATTCCCCCTCTTTAAAATAGGCATGTCGCCGACCAGCATCACCCTCTTTGGGTCTTTCAACTTTTATAACTTCGGCACCTAATGCTGAGAGGCAGCGGCTCAAATAGGGGCCAGCAAGGAAATGGCTATAGTCAATGACGCGAAACCCCTCGAGCGGTCGAGATTGCATCATAGAGCCTCAGGACGGCAAGGAATCATTAGACGGTGTTCGCCTTTTTGCACGACTACACCATCTTGATTGATAAGTTCGGAAGGTAGTATCACGATTCCCCAACCCGGTCTTGACTTTGAGAGGCGCTTACTGGCTACAGAAAACTTTACATGTACCTTGTCACCCAGCTTGATAGGCTCTAGGAAATCCCAGGACCAGCCCAGCGACATACCTGGTACAAAGCGGTAAACACTCTGTGTTTTTAAACCATCGGAAATAGCTAAGCCAAAAAGCCCATGCGCGACTCGAGTGCCAAAAGGTGTTGTCTTGGCATAGGTTTCATCGGTGTGAACAGGTGTAAAATCGCCGCTTAACTCGGCATAGGCCATCACTTTGGCTTCTGTCACTTCGTACTCTGGGCTGAGGCACTCATCGCCCACTTCAGCATCATCCCAATAACGTTCGGTCGTCATATTCGCTCTCCTACTAGAGTTTTTGCGTTAAAAGCAGATTTCGCTCGATGCCTTTAACGCAGGCAAGGAGCGTTTCATTCACAGGGGTCAGGATGCCACAGGTTTTGCCTTCTCTAACAACAGCCCCATTGACAAACTCAATTTCGGTCATCGAGCCTTTTTCTAGGCTTTGCAACATGGAGGTTTTGAAGGTGTAGGGAAGACCCTTGGCGGCTAAAGTCCAAGCATCTTTGGCGCTAGAAATACTTAAATGGATACCTTTGGCTCTGGCAACTTCGATAGCTTCATTGACGGCTGCAAGGGCAGTTTGCTCGAGCTCGGGAATCTGATAAAGCTCACCATACGTCAACCCACTTATAGCACTGACAGCACCAGTTGCTACATTGATTAGTAGTTTATCCCAGAGGGTACCTAAAACATTTTCGCTAACCGTTAGCCAAAGCCCAGCTTGCTTGAAGGTTTCTGCAATTTTGAGAATACGCTCAGTAATTCTGCCATCGAGTTCACCAATGATCGTTTCTTTCCCTTTGGTACCTGCAATAATTCGCCCTGGTGCCTGCATGACCCCACCAACATAGGTCTTCCCAGCAATGAGCCTTTTTTCGCCAATTTCCTCAGCCAAAAGGGCTTCATGCCCAAGCCCATTTTGCAGGGATAGAACCACGGTTTCCTCACCAATAAGCGGTAGGGCAGATTGAATCGCGGCTCGAGTGTGAAAAGATTTTACCAAAATAATAATAAGATCAGCCACGCCAATGCCGTCGCAGTTAAGAGCGGCATTCACTTTGATCGTTTTTTCACCTTCTGAGCTAATGAGGGTTAAGCCTGAGGCAGTTATGGCATCAATATGAGGTTTGGAGCGGTTGATGAGCCAGACCTCAGAGCCACCTTCTACCAGAGTTCCCCCTAAAGCACTTCCGAGCGCGCCTGCCCCAACGATGGCAATTTTCATAATCGGCTCTTTAGGTCAATGTGAGGCAGTCCAAAACAGCTTCCTGACATGACCTATACATTCCCAATTAACAAGGATTTAATTTTTTGAATATGCTCGGTGATTAAACTTAAGGCTTTGACTTTATCACCTTCAATCACAGCGTTGGCAATGGTTTCATGCTCGAGGTAGCTTTGCTTTGAGCGCATAGGGTGTTTTTGAAAGACTCGGTTGGCAACGCGGTAGAGCATAGTTTGCTGGCGCTCCAATGCGTGCAAAATTTGTTTATTGTCTTTAAAGGTGGCAAGCAGTCGGTGATAGGCCATGTCAGACTCAACAAGTTTCTCTCTTTGAGGTTCGCCATTTGGTAAGTCAAGTAAGGTTTGCTGCTCGGCTAAATTTGCCTTGACTAGCGTAATTTGGGCATCATTTAGCTTTCCCGTAATTTCTTGCACCACAAAACTTTCTAAAGCGAGCCGATACTCAATATAGTCAAGAATCTCGTCAAAGGACAAACCAACGACCACAATGCCTTGTTGCGGAGATACCCGCACAAAGCCTTCATTTTCGAGGCGTTCTATGGCTAGCCTGATAGGGGTTTTGCTCATGCCAAATTGCTCAGCTAAACTTCGCTCGGATAGAAAACTATTGACAGGAATTTCCTCGCTTAAGATTAGGTTTTTAACCAAGGTATAAGCCTGCTCTTTGAGTGGCAGATCACTCAATGCCTCACTATTTACAATCATTGTGGTTGTTAGATTAGCTTAAATGTCAGCTAAATTGCAACTGAGATCTCAGTTGAATCTTTATAAAATCTTATGTATAGTACTTTCATATAACCTAACACGGTCTTTATGCACTTCTTTTATTTTAAAAGTCAGCGCTGAAATGTTGTTCGAGAAAGGATTCGCGTGCGTCATTGCATAGCAACAGTCTGTTTAAGTGGTAACTTGCGAGAAAAATTGCAGGCCGTTGCCGCAGC
>JAHEBB010000430.1 GCA_024642575.1 Trueperaceae bacterium
AAAAACATACTCTTCTTCTAGGTTTAAAGTTTCGCGGGAAGTGACCAGAATCTTCAAATGAGGACAGCGTTTTACCAAGTCCGACAAACATCCTGCGGCCTCGATAAGATGTTCAAAATTATCAAATACCAATAAGGACTTACGCTTAGCAAAAAAGCTAACCAGTTGATCTACCGCATCCAGATTTTCACTTTGACTTATCCCTAAGTGACTAAGCAAACTCTGAGGTACAACTGAATAATCTGTCAAAACATCCAGAGGGAAAAAATAAATGCCATCTTCAAAACTCGCTATTTTTTGCTGTTCAAAAGCAAATTGTAGAGCTAATCTGGTTTTGCCAATCCCCGCAGTTCCAACAAGGTTAAGTAATGAAATACCCGACTTTGTAAATAAGTTTTCAATTTCCGTCAGTTCAACATCTCTACCAATAAAGGATGTCGCTCGTATCGGAAGATGATTAAGCTCAGATTTAGCTTGGCTAAAGTGCGCCCTGGCTTCCTCACATGTTTGATCTAAGACCACCCCATAGGATTCAGCATCTCTTCGAACAAGCAAGGCAACTGAACTGTTTCCAGAACAAAGTAAAGGGTAAAGACGCTCGAGTTGACCAAGGTCTGTTCCAGCTAACCCCGCTAGCTGATAAGCACGTTCTGCCAACTTACTGGCTTGTTTATAGTCCTGCTGCTTCGCTGCCCCTTCGGCAAGGTTAATAATCGCATCTTGCATCCTTTGGGCCAGCTGCTCTCTGGTTTCCAAAACCCATTCCTCGAGCTCAGTTGCACCCTCGTCAAACACATAGTCTTGTAAAAAAGCCCCGCTATAAAGCTCATTAGCGATCTGCCAATCGCTTCTATCTAAGGCATTAAGTAAATCTTTTACATCACTTGAAATAGATGTTTGAGCAATTTTGGCATCCACTAAAAGACCTTCACCCAGAACCTGACGCAAAAGTGTAAATACCATTGACAAACTTTTCATACGATTGTCAGTCAGCCAGAAAAGCTCTGCCAAATGACGGCGTGATTGGCTGCCTTCAAGCACCAGATACGTCAGTAAAAGTAAAGGCTTAGGTCGACTAAATTGAGAACCTTCCAGGCTTAAGTTTCCAAGTGTTTTAAGCCGAATCTTATTTTCCTGGATAGTCTCCATTTTCCCCAGTATAGACAAGCCAAATTAGATTTCGCCTAGTTCAGCGAACCAGCGAAGTTTAGAAATATGCAGCTGATGGCGGTCTGATGGCGGTCTGATGGCGAGTCTTTTTTTACACTCTGGCGAGCAGGGAAAGAAAATCAAAAAAGGAGAAGAAAGATGCAAAAGATTTGGGAGGCTAGCAGAATCTGTCTAGCTTGGAAAAAGGTTTACCTAATACTTTTTCTAGCCTTAGCAGCCTGTAGTCCATCAACCCCTCAAGAATCTAGTTTAGATCTTGAAATTTCAGGTCTACCGTCTGGTACAGAGGGATTAATACAAATAACTAACACTGACGGATTTAGTCAGAGTATTGGCTCGAGCCAACGCCTGGAGCATTTAAAAGCAGGTAGCTACACTTTAGTAGCTCAGGATGTTTCGCAAGCTGATTTGTATATTCCTGATAAACGCCAGCAAATTGTTTTGTTAAAAGAAGGAGAAACCCAAAACGCAAGGGTTGTCTACATTAAACAGGAAAAAGCCCTGGGAAGCCTGGAATTAACAATAGCTGGCTTACCTCTTGGAACACAGGCTAAGGTAAATGTTACCGGGCCAAATAATTTCAATGTACAGCTAAGTGCGAGTAGTGTTCTAAGTAATTTAGTACCAGGGGACTATAGTTTAAGAGCAGAATCCGTTGAAAATTATGACCCTACACCAGCAAATCAAACCTTTAGCCTAAAAGCAGGAGAAAAAACTGTTTTTACTGTAACGTATTCCAGTCAAGCTCCGACTGCTGGTCAGCTAAACATTGATATTTTGGGTTTGCCAAGTACGGATAATGCCCTTATCGTTGTAAGTGGACCGGACGGGTTTAATCAACTGGTAGAACACTCGAGTACCCTTAAGAACCTTAAACCTGGAGACTATAAAGTAGAAGCCAGGGCTATAGAGAGCACTTATACTTATAATCCCCAACCCAAATCTCAAAGCGTAACCATTACCTCAGGAACCACTTCTGAAAGCCCAGTGGCTTATGTGCCTACGATTTTGGCAATAGATGGTACCGAAAAAGATAACTTTGGACAGGCAGTAGCCACCAATGGCGAGTGGCTTGCAGTCGGTGCGCCTAATGCAACCTTAGCCAGAATAGAGCTAGACCGCCCTGGAGCAGTTTACATGTACCATTACAGCGATACAGGTGCATGGGAATTTGTCAAAGAGATTTTTCCACAAAACTTATCTAGCAATGCAACTTTTGGTAGATCACTAGCCATGCTTGGTGACCGACTTGTGGTGGGAGCCCCCCTTCATGATTATGATGCAAACAACAACAAAATTCTTGAATGTAATCGTGACACCTATATGGAATGCGACCTTGGGGCTGCTTACATATTTGAGCGTAACCAAGGTGGTCCTGATGCCTGGGGTGAAGTTGCGGAGCTTTTAGCCAAAGATGCCAATGTCAGGAGTGCTTTTGGAGTATCTGTTGCGCTTGATGGTGACACGCCAGAAACCAGCACCATTGTCGTTGGAGCACCTTCACACGCCGTTGATGCCAATGCTGATGGCAAGCTTAATTGTGACGAGTTCGGCAATAAAGGTTCAGAATGTACCCTCGGCGCAGCTTA
Source organism: Trueperaceae bacterium (assembly GCA_024642575.1). Classification (GTDB taxonomy): domain Bacteria; phylum Deinococcota; class Deinococci; order Deinococcales; family Trueperaceae; genus JAHEBB01. The sequence goes on from JAHEBB010000430.1 coordinate 2,760, forward strand.
CGTTTTTCGTCTGGAGCCTGCCAAAGAAGGTGTACTGAGCTGGCGATTGGTCAGCTTACTCAGCTCAGATAATCCTGCACGCTATGACGCTTTTGGGGGCTCGGTGGCAGTGAGCAAAGACACCATTGTGGTTGGCTCGCCTTACAGCGCATTTGATGTCAATGACGATGGCACCATTGCCTGTACAGAAGCAGACCAAAGCGAATGTAAGCAGGGTATTGCTTTTATGTTTCAACGTGATGCAAAAGGTGAGAATACCTATGGGCTAGCTTCTAAGCTAGTCTCGAGCGATAAAGATAGCTCTGACTTTGCTATGCAGTTGGTCATGAATGAAACAAACTTGGTAGCAAGCTTTAGTAAAGTAAAACCCGAACAAATAGATAGCTTTGCCGAGGTTTTTGAGCTTCCGATTACAGTACCTTTAGCTCCCTCCAAAAAAATCATTCAGGTAGATGATGACTCCGAGGGTAATCCAAATGTATTTACCACCTTAGCGCTTAGTGGTGATTCGCTCATGATTGGAACCCCTTACGCTGCCTATGACCTAAATGACGATGGCACCCTAGATTGCCATGCTACGGCCGAAGAAGGAAATTATGGCGATGAGTGCGCTATTGGTTTTGCACATCTCTTTAAGCGTAATGAAGGTGGCGCAAACATGTGGGGCAAGGTTAGGCAATTTACGGCAAGTGACATAACTCAGAGTAATCATTTTGGTCAATCGCTTGCGCTATATGAGAATACCTTTATCGTCAGCGCACCTCAATACAAACACCCTGTAAAAAAGGATTCTCTTGGTGCAGTGTACAGCTATGTAGTAACTGGACCTAAGTAGCAAATCAGTTAAAGCAGCAACGTTCCAAACTCAAAAGCACGTTTAAGTGCTATCTAATGACATAAGCCAGATTTTAAAGCAAGGTATTGGTTAAGAAAAACCAGGCATCGAAAGGAAAGAGCTATGTTTGTAAACAATGAAATTTGGCTACAGGACAAAATAAATCTACTTTTTTGCAAAGACCTTACAGGTAGCTTTTATGGTTTTGACACTCAAGAAACCAGACTAGACCTGCATCTAAATGAAAATGGTGCACTTACTGGAAAGTTTTCTGCTGAGGGCACAGCGTTCATTGTTAGAGGTTGTGTAAGTCACGATGGCATTGTCTGTGGGTTCTTATTAGAACCAGCCAGCCTGATGCCAGTTGCTCTGCTTCGCCTCACCTTAGGAACATACAGTGTGGCCTTTGAATCCTTCATACCAGAAATTAGCGACCTGATTGACCAGGAAAAACCCGAACAGGTTTTGTTAAGGCGCATGGCTTTTGAAACACCAGCAAATAAAGATTTAGGAATAGGAGCCTGATATGAAAAAGCACGTCATCATTTTAATCTTTTTTATTCTGGGTATCGCCTTACTTTTGGCTGCCTGTAACCTGCAACCCAATAGCGTTTCACCCCCCGATGAAAACCCGCCCGAAGATACACCCCTCGAGACGCAGGCCAAAGACTGGCAGCTTTTAGGAGGTGCGCTTGATGTTACTCAAGGCGAATCATGGCTCGAGTCACTAGTGGTTGATGATTCAGGGAACCCCATAGTTGCTTGGAGCGAAGCTCAAAATATTTATGTTAAGCGTTGGAGTGAGGGGAGCTGGAATCTGGTAGGTTCAAACCCCATTAATACGCCAAATGTGTATTCTTGGAATGCTCCCCTCACTATTGACAGTAGTGGTAATCCTGTCCTAGCCTGGGAGGAACGAGCACCTGATACATATCCAAGAATTTATATTAAACGCTTTAACGGCATTACCTGGAATCCAATCAGCAGCCCAATACTGGT
>JAHEBB010000068.1 GCA_024642575.1 Trueperaceae bacterium
AGATTCAAATAATAGCGGGGTAAATCAGCTAAAGAAATGTTGAGACTGTCGCAACTCAACCTCAAAACTTCTTCTGTACTTACCCCTTTCGCCGAATCTAAAACAACCTCGCTAGCCTTTTTAAAAGTTTCCAAGTTGATTTTTACCAAGGTTTCCAGATCTTCACTTGGTTCTCCGTGCCCTGGAACAACTAAGTTAACCTTGCTAGTCAAAAGTTTTTTCGCACTATCGATTTGTGCGCCAATATCTTGACCAAAAGGGAGTGGATATTTTTCCAGTACAGCTTTGCCAAATAAGGCATCGGCTGCAATCAGTACGTCATCACAAATGATAGACATATGTTTGTGCGCATGGCCTGAGGTTTCTATGACTTTGAGTTCTAAGCCAGCAAGCTCGAGCGTTCCTTCGCTAAGTTCAAAATCCACTTTTGATGGTTTTGCCAATAGCCACTTGCTCATCAGTTCTGGCAGGGGTTTTGCGCCACCAAACAGATAGATGGGTTCTAAAGACGGGTTTTGAATAATACTTGATTCCAAAGTCGGCGCATAAACAGGAAGGTCATATTGCTTCAAAAGATAGTCGTTTCCACCATAGTGATCTGCATGGGAATGGGTATTCAAGATGGCAATAGGTGTTAAATTCAGGCTTTCACAGGCCCGCTTTAGGTCTCGCCCATAGGTCTTATCACCACCGGTATCGACAAAAATTGCCTTATCTTCTTGTTTCAGGATGACTGTATTCACACCACCAGCCAAATAATAAACGTGTTCAGATAATTGCTGAATTGACATATGCATCAGTATGACATGAGGGGCTAGCTGAGCTTATTGAGTTTGCAAAAGAAAAAGCCGTCAAGGCCAGCCAAGGGCAATATAAAAGTCCCATAGGGCGTTTCCATGTTCGGAATGGCTAACGCAACTTGACTTACTTTGGCATCAACATGTTTTTGCAGGAACATTTCAATAACTCCTGTACTTTCCGTGGAGGTTAAAGCGCAAATGGCATAAATAAGTGTGCCCCCAGGTTTGGTAAGCTGCCAGGCAGTTTCTAAAAGTTTTGATTGCAAATGTGCCAGCTCTTCGACATCTTTAGGCTCGAGCCGTAGCTTGATTTCCGGATGCCCCCGTAGCGTTCCGGTACCTGAGCAGGGCGCATCGAGAAGAACTTTGTTGCTAGGCTCCACATTTAGGGGCAAGGTTTCTAAATTTTGAACAATATGCTTAGCGCTATAGCCCAGTCTGGCTAAATTTGCCTCAGCACGTTTAACTTTTTTAGCATTTAGCTCGATGCTTGTAACTGTTGCACCAAGCGAACTAAGTTGGGCAGTTTTTATGCCGTTGCCACTCGCTAAGTCAAGAACCTCATCACCAGATTTAATGTCTAGTAAGGCTGCAATTAGGCTCGAGCTTGGGTTTTGTGCTCCTACCAAGCCATCCTTAAAGGCGTTTAGCTGATGAAGTGGCTTTTGAGACTGAACTGCCAGTGTCTGTACAACAGGGCCAGCTTCTACCTTTACGTCTTCAGCTTCTAGTATCTCTTGAGCGTTAGCTTTATAAGCATAAAGCCAAAGTGGCTCAGCTTGATTCATGCCTTCGGCGATGGTTTTAGCCTCATCGCCAAATAATTTGTTCCAGTCTTTAAAAAGCCAATCGGGAATGCTGTACCTTAAGGCAGCGTTTAAGCTTTCTGGTAGGCTGACGCGCCTCAAAACGGCATTGACAAGGCCTGCGAGTTTTTTGTGATTAGGTTTACTAACCTCGACCCATTCGTTTAAAGCGGCATGACGCGCTGTTCCTCTAAAAAGCAATTCATAACTACCTAAGCGCAGACAATTCAAAACATCTTCAGGAAGTTTTTCGGGTTTGGCTAGCTTGTCTTCTAAGCTGGCATCAATGAGTCTTAGGTTACGAAGTGTTCCATACGTCAGGTCTGTGACCAAGGCTTTATCTTGACGATTTAGTGATGAGGCGTTGAGAGCTTCGGAAAGGCTTGATGCAAGAAAAGCGCCGCGAAAAACGCGGCGCACGATGGTTAAAGCTAGGTGCCTGGCTTCTGAAATGGTTTAATCTCGTCTTGCTAGTAAAAAGTAGGCAAGCGTTGCAATTGAGGTGGCAGCAGCGGCAACATAGGTCATGGCAGCAGCAGTGAGTACGCTTTTAGCACCGCTCGAGTCAGTTGAGGTAGCCAGACCCAATTTTTCTAATTGCACCAGTGCTCTGCGGCTTGCATCAAATTCAACGGGTAAAGTAATAACCTGAAAAAGAACAGCTGCCGAAAAAAGTATAATGCCAATCTGGAAAAGGCCACCAAAACCTAACATAAGCCCAAAAATAGCTGCCATAGGCCCAAACTGCGAACCTATATTGGCTACGGGTAAAATGGCATGCCGAATTTGTAAAGGACCATAAGCCTTGGCGTGTTGAATAGCGTGACCAACTTCGTGAGCAGCAACTGCCATACCTGCAACATTAGCCTGAGCAAAATTTCCCTCTGACAGACGAACAGTTCTGGTGCGTGGGTCATAGTGATCTGTGAGCATTCCTCTTACAGGTTCAATAGCGACATCAGTCAAGCCATTTTCGTTCAAAATGGCCCGTGCTACCTGCGCACCCGTTAACCCTGAAGTATTTTGAACTTTCATCCATTTGCTATAAGTACCTTTTAACCAAGCTTGAATGGCCATGGAAACGAGAAAAGCTACAATACCAATTAAGTAATATCCACCCATTTGTTAAAACCTCCAATAGTGGAAAGATAATTCATAAATCAAGTCTTAAAAATTTCAGCCCTTTAAGCTAAAAACCTTTAAACCTGATATAAGTATACTCAGATTATATGAGAGAAAAATGTTAGTTTGACAACCAAGTGTCCATAGTTTTAGCTATGGACCTCGTGTCTTTATTTGATAGCTTTGACTGTAAATCTTACAGCTGTGCGTTCTTCATCGTGAAGCTCGAGCTTCACAAAAGAGGGTTGAGTCGTTAAATCAATGCTGTCTGCCTCTATATAACTTCTGGCAATCGCGATGGCTTTAACGGCTTGATTTATCGCATGGGGTCCAATCGCTTGAACCTCGACTTCCCCTTCTGTCCGAAGCAATGCTGCAATTGCGCCTGCAACAGAGTTCGGCCTTGAGTTCCCAGATACACGTAACGTTTCCATGACGAATCCTCCCTGTCAGAAACTGACAGACTAAGTAATAAACACTATCATATAAGGTTTAACATAGTCTTGGCTATAGCATGCATAAAAATTCTCATTTATGATATATATTCACAACCATTTTTGTCAAAAGCTGGCATTTTTCAGGATTAGTTTATTCTTCTAGGCAAAAAATGTTGGTTTTTTCGCAGTTTTGCTCAAGGCTCTCGTATATTGCATAATGCTGAATATACAAAATTGTAAGCTGTTTATCATTATTAAACTTGAGCATAGATATTCGTTTTTGGCAAGCAAAATGTTTTAAACCTTGACATCGCTTAGGCAACTTCGTATACTCGCTGCCGTGAAGGCAATTATTAGCAACATTATTTTGGTTCTAGTGGTGGTACTACTAGGGTCATAGGGTGTTGCGTCTTAAGCCAGATTTTAAAGACAGCTTACACCCCGCCTCAAAGGCGGGGTTTTTTATAGGTTAAAACGTACCTATAAAAAGGAGGGAAGCATGACAGGGTCAGAAGTCCTATTAAAAGCGCTCGAGCTTGAAGGTGTAAATCTTGTGTTTGGGCATCCAGGGGGCGCAATCATGCCTGTTTATGATGCGCTTTACGATTCTTCAATTAAGCATGTTCTGGTTCGTCATGAGCAAGGTGGTGCCCATATGGCTGATGCCTATTACCGCGCGAGTGGTAAAGTAGGTGTTTGTTTTGCCACCAGTGGTCCGGGTGCAACCAATTTGGTGACGGGTCTAGCAACAGCCCACATGGACTCATCTGCAGTCGTTGCCATTACAGGTAATGTCCCATTAAGCCTTATTGGTACAGACGCCTTTCAAGAAGCAGATGTGTACGGCATAACAGGACCTGTTACTAAGCACAATTATCTGGTTAAAGATGTCAATGACTTACCTCGAGTTGTTAAAGAAGCTTTTTATATTGCTTCCTCAGGTCGCCCTGGACCTGTGCTTATAGATATACCTAAAGATATTCAAAATGCAACCTTTACGGGTACCTTTGAGGTTGAAATTGACTTGCCTGGCTATAAACCCACGATAAAAGGCCATGCTGGACAGATCAAAAAGGCCGCAGAAGCGTTGCGTGCAGCCAAGCGCCCCATTATGATTGTGGGGGGGGGCTCGCAGTCGGCAGCTGATCAGGTTGTTTCTTTTGTTGATAAAACGGGTTTACCCGTTATTACTACACTTATGGGCATAGGTGCCTACCCTGCCGCAAGTGATAACTGGTTAGGTATGCCTGGTATGCACGGAACTGTTACTGCTAATAAAGCCATAACCAGTTGTGACCTGATTTTAGCAGCGGGTATTCGCTTTGATGACCGCGTTACAGGCAAAGTAAGTACATTTGCCAAACAAGCAACCGTTGTTCACATTGATATTGATCCAGCGGAAATTTCAAAGCTCGTTGAGGCGCATGTTCCCGTGGTTGGTGACTTGAAAGATATTTTGCCAAGATTAGAAAAAGAGCTTAATAAGCTCGAGCTTAGCGACTGGTGGACTCAGCTAAACGAGTGGAAAAGCAATTATCCGGAACGATTTAACCGAGAAGGAAAAACCCTTGGGTCACAAGAAGTTATCAGAATGTTTTATGAAGCTACCGAAGGTAAATGTGTTGTTACTACAGAGGTAGGGCAGCACCAAATGTTCGCCGCCAGACTGTTTCCTACACATAAAGCCAGAACCTGGATTACTTCAGGGGGATTAGGCACGATGGGCTTTGGTTTACCTGCTGCAATCGGCGCTGCCTTTGCACGTCCGGGTGAAACCGTTATTTGTATTGCAGGCGATGGCAGCATTCAGATGAATATTCAAGAACTTGCTACCCTTTATAAGCATCAACTGCCTGTGATTATCGCCATCTGCAACAACGGTGTGCTTGGCATGGTTCGCCAGTGGCAAGAGATGTTTCACCATGAGCGTTTTAGTGAGGTAATGCTGGCCGACTCTAACCCTGATTTTGCCAAACTCGCTGAAGCTTACGGGATTGCTGGATATAACGTTTTTGATAGGGAAACTGCTAAAAAGCTTATTCCTGAACTTCTCGCCAAGGGAAAACCAGCAGTTGTGAACTTTGTGGTTTACCCGTCTGAAAAAGTATTCCCCATGATTCCTTCCGGTGCTGGCGTTGAAGATATGATTATCGGCGATCAAGAGCCTGAGTATGACTATGACACGGATATTTACGGTGAAAAGGAACTGGCATGAATCAAAAGTATGTTTTGAGCCTTACCGTAAGAGACAGACCAGGGGTATTGGTAAGAGTTGCAGGGCTTTTTGCCAGACGCGCTTATAATATTGAAAGTTTATCGGTTGCTCAAACAGAGGTGCCTGGTATTTCTCGCACTACCTTTGTGGTAACTGGTGACGAGAGCAGCATTGAGCAAGTAGAAAAGCAACTGCAAAAAATTATCAATGTACTAAAAGTTATCAACCACTCTGAAGCCAAATACGTTGACCGTGAACTAATGCTTATTAAGGTCGCCGTAACCTCCCTTGATGAGCGAACAGAATTACGTCAGATTGCTGCTGATTTTAGAGCTAAAATTGTTGACGTACATCAAAACGCACTCATTTTTGAGCTCACCGGTGATGAAGGAAAAGTAGAGGCATTTATTGAGCAAATGCGGCCTTTTGGCATTATTGAGCTCATTCGCACGGGCAAAGTAGCACTTACAAGGAGTGCCGAAGACCCTAAGGTTAAGAAGTCGGTGCTGGCGGCAAAAGCTGCATAATTTAAAGGTCTTTCGCAAAGTTTGGCGTTAAAATCTTTCATCTGGCGTCAAAATAGGTTAAAACATAGATGCTTAGTTTGATTTAGGCAAAAATTTCTAGGAGTTTAAACGTTTATGGCAAATATTTATTACGACAGCGATGCAAACCTCGCCCATTTAGAAGGTAAGACAATTGCGGTTATTGGTTTTGGTTCTCAGGGGCATGCCCATGCACTAAACGCAAAAGAATCGGGTATGAATGTTGTGGTCGGGCTTCGTGAAGATAGCTCGAGCCGTGCCCATGCCGAAAAAGCAGGCTTAAAGGTTATGACGGTTGCGGAAGCCTCTAAAGCTGGCGACTTGATTATGGTTCTTTTGCCTGATGAAACCCAGGGCAGCGTTTACAAAGCTGAAATTAAACCCAATTTAACCGCAGGTAAAGCCTTACTTTTTGCCCACGGCTTTAACATTCACTTTGGACAAATTACCCCTCCTGATGACATTGATGTCTTTATGGTGGCCCCAAAAGGCCCTGGTCACTTGGTTCGCCGTGTCTATACCCAGGGAGCTGGTGTTCCTTGCCTTATGGCGATTTATCAAGATGCCACAGGCAATGCTAAAGACTTGGCACTTGCATATGCCAAAGCTATTGGTGGCGCTAGAGCTGGTGTACTTGAAACAACTTTCAAAGAAGAAACCGAAACCGATTTGTTTGGTGAGCAGGCTGTCCTTTGTGGGGGTGTAACAGCTCTTATGCAAGCTGGTTTTGAAACCTTAACCGAGGCAGGCTATGACCCAGAAATTGCTTACTTTGAATGCTTGCATGAAATGAAACTGATTGTTGACCTGATTTATGAGGGCGGGCTCGAGCGTATGCGCTACTCAATCAGTAACACAGCCGAGTATGGTGATTACAAAACAGGTCCACGTATCGTAACTGATGAAACCAAAAAAGAAATGAAGAGAATCCTGGCTGAAATTCAGCAAGGAATTTTTGCTAAAGACTTCCTGATGGAAAATGTCGTTGGTCAACCTCGCTTAAATGCAGGTCGTAAGAATACAGCGTCGCATCAACTCAGCATTACAGGTCGACGTTTACGCAAAATGATGCCTTTTATTTCAGGCGAATAGGTTAAAAGGTTGATTTTGGGAAGGTTTAATTGTGCATAAATGTTACTACTACAATTCTTACGCAAAGATTAAACCTTCTGTTTTTGCCTTAACGATTAATCTTAACTGCTCAGATGCAGATGTAAGAAGACTAACCAATAACCTCCGACTATGTCTTTTCAGGATTTAGATTTAAATAGTTTACAACTCTAATGACACTAGCTAAGAAATAAAAGCGCTGAAAGGACATAGCAATGGCTTATATTAAAATATTTGATACAACTTTAAGAGACGGTGAGCAGTCACCTGGAGTAGCTTTAAACACCTTGCAAAAGCTCGAGATTGCCCATTCCCTAGCAAGACTCGGCGTTGATATCATCGAAGCAGGATTTCCCATAGCCAGTGATGGCGATTTTGATTGCGTCAATCGCATCGCCAAAGATGTCAAAGGCCCAGTTATTTGTGGTCTAGCACGAACTCATAAACTTGACATTGAGCGAGCCGCCAAAGCTATCGAGCCTGCTGAAAAAGGGCGCATTCATACCTTTACTAGTGCCTCTGATGTGCATTTAAAGTACATGCTTAAGCAAACCCGAGAACAAGTCTTAGAACTCAGTGATCAAATGGTTCGCTATGCTAAAGAATTCACCGATGATGTTGAGTTTAGCGCACAAGATTGTATGCGCGCAGACCCTGAGTTTGTCTATCAATTGGTGCGTGCAGCTATTGCTGCGGGTGCAACAACTATCAATATTCCAGATACCACGGGTTACGGAACACCGCAAGATTATGGCCTGCTCATAAAAAATATTTTTCAAAATGTGCCTGAGGCTCATCAGGTTTCTATTTCTACGCACTGTCATGATGATTTAGGGATGGCCGTTGCCAATAGCCTTGCCGCCGTTGAAAATGGTGCAACCCAAATTGAATGCACCATCAACGGGATTGGTGAACGCGCAGGAAACACCTCATTAGAGGAGTGTGTGATGGCACTTTATACCCGCAAAGATCACTATGGACATGAGATTGGTATCAATACACGGGAAATTTATTTTGTTTCTAGGTTGGTTCAGCGGCATACAGGTATGCAAATTCCACCTAACAAAGCCATTGTTGGCGATAATGCCTTTGCTCATGAATCTGGCATTCACCAAGATGGCGTTATCAAGCATAAAGAAACCTACGAAATCATGAACGCTGAATTGGTCGGGCGGGAGGCAGGTGTTTTGGTGATGGGTAAACACTCAGGCCGAAATGCCTTTAGAACGCGCTTGGCTGAGCTTGGCTATACGGATTTGAGTCAAGAAAAGCTTAATGACTTATTCAAGCAATTTAAAGATCTTGCCGATGCTAAGCAGCATGTAACCAACGAAGATATTCTTGCCTTGGTTGAAACCGAATCGAGCAAGGTTGCTGAAGTTTATCGACTCGAGCATGTACAATTCCAATCGGGAACAGGCGGTATGACACCTTCAGCCCTCGTGCGTTTAAGCACACCAGAAGGCATTATGGAAGAAACAGCCCTTGGTGATGGTCCTGTTGATGCCAGTTTTAAAGCTTTGAAAAAAATGACCCCTGTTCCTTTTGAACTGGAAGCCTATGATCTAAAGGCAATTGGCAAAGGTACCGATGCTTTGGGGGAAGTAAGCATACGCGTTAACAGTGAAGGTCAGATTGTCCATGGTCGAGCTATCTCTACGGATGTTGTGCACGCTTCAGTTTTAGCTTATGTTGATGTTCTGAATAAGCTGGCTGCGGGAATAGGTCGCCATAAAGAAGCTGCAAATCAAATTACTATGAGTATGCCTTGAAGTAATGGCGTTATTGAATTAAAAGCTTAATTGGGTAGCAAATTTTTATGAGAGATGCTACCCCTATTTAGGAGACAGAGAATGGCTAGCATCGAAATCTATGACACCACCTTGCGTGATGGTACGCAAGGGCTTGATTTTAATTTGACCGCAGAAGACAAGGTTTTGATTGCTAAGCGGCTTGATTTGTTTGGTGTTGATTTCATTGAAGGAGGATGGCCAGGCTCTAATCCAAAGGACATGCGCTTTTTTGAACTAATGAAAAAGGAAAGGCTGGTGTTTGCCCGCCTTGCTGCTTTTGGCTCTACACGCCACCGTAACAATTCGCCAGAAGATGATCCAAATATACAAGCGCTTTTAGCGGCAGATACGCCAGTCGTTACCCTATTTGGTAAAACCTGGGATTTGCATGTTACAACGGCACTAGGCGCAACCTTAGAACAAAACTTGGCTATGATTGAAGATTCTCTGGCCTATCTAAAAGCTCAGGGAAAATATGTCATTTACGATGCCGAGCATTTTTTTGATGGGTACAGGGCAAACTCCGACTACGCTTTAAAAACGCTCGAGGCTGCTGTTAGGGGTGGCGCTGAGCGTTTGGTACTTTGTGATACCAATGGCGGTAACTTACCCAGCTTTATTGCCGAGAAAGTGGCAGAGGTAAAAGACCTTTTTTCGGTACCCGTAGGGATTCACGCTCACAATGATTGTGAGCTCGCGGTAGCAAATTCATTGGCAGGTATTCAAGCAGGTGCTATTCATGTGCAAGGCACCATGAATGGCTACGGTGAACGGTGTGGCAATGCAAATTTGGTAAGTATCATCCCAAATCTGGTTCTAAAACTAGGGTTTGAGCAGCCTCAAGATTTAGCCAAACTGCGTGAGATTAGCCATTATATTGATGAAAGGGCCAATCTTCAGCCCAATATCAGAGCTGCCTATGTCAGTGACGCTGCCTTTGCCCATAAGGGTGGTGTACATGTTTCTGCGGTGAACAAAAACCCTGAAACCTATGAGCATATAAAACCTGAACTGGTGGGTAATCATAGGCGTGTTCTGTTATCTGATTTAGCAGGCCGAGCCAATGTCTTAGCAAAAGCAGGAGAGTACGGCGAAGCCATTGATAGCAAAGACCCCAACATAAAAGCGATTGTTGATAAAATGAAAGAGCTCGAGCATAGAGGGTATTCCTATGAAGGGGCAGAAGCATCCTTTCAACTTATGAGCAAAAAGGTGCGGGGAGAATATCAACCCTATTTTACGCTTCATGGTTTTAATATCGCGATTACACGTAGAGATGACGATAATAGACCCGTTGCTGAAGCGACTATCAAGGTTGAAGTCGGTGGACAGCTTGAGCATACGGCTGCCAATGGTGATGGCCCTGTTAATGCCCTGGACGCGGCATTGCGTAAAGCGTTATTGCGGTTTTACCCAAGTATTTCAGAGCTAAGGCTTGTTGATTACAAGGTGAGGGTTTTAAGTGGCCCCGAAACAGGAACAGCGAGCTTGGTTCGTGTTTTGGTCGATACTACCGATGGTAAAGATACCTGGGGTACGGTCGGGGCTCATACCGATATTATTAATGCGTCTTACGAAGCTTTAATCGACGCAATTGAATATAAATTATTAAAAGACCAAGTTAAACCTCAAATGCAAAAGCAAAAAGTATAAGTAAACATTTTGCCATGAAATGAATAACTAATCAAAAAAACTTAAAAATTGCATTAATTGCCAAGTATTAGCTAAAAATAGTGTAGAATCTTAAAATTGCTAGGGCAAAAGGCTTTGTTTGACACCTTTTTCACAAGCACAGTATAATAAGCTTTGCCTAACCAGAGGCAATTCCCACTCAATAGTCTGACAGTAAGCACGTTAAAAGGATGTGGTATTACCTTTAACCACCAAATTTTAATCATCTTATACAAATGAGAGTGTATATTTTTTAGATGACCTGAATAAAAACTAAAGAATTGCAGGTAGCAAGAAAGGTTAATAGCTGAATGAATAATTTTTCGGACATTCAAAGTCTGGCCTGGCCAAAAGAAAGAGATGCTTGTGGTGTTGGTTTTGTAGCTGACATGCACGGTCGTAAATCGCATAAGACGCTCGAGCGTGCTATTGAGGCACTTTGTAATCTGGCGCACCGAGGTGCGGTGAGCGCTGATGGCCTGACAGGTGATGGTGCCGGAGTTCTCACCCAGCTGCCTCATAAATTTTTTAATAAAGTTCTTGCAAAGCATGGCATAACGCTCGAGAATGAGCAAGATCTTGCCGTAGGAACTTTCTTTATCTCGAACGATTCACCAAGTGACAAAATGTATGGCCTTATTAATGAGGTCATTGACGCTTCTAAGCTCGAGCTTTTAACCTGGCGCAAAGTACCCATACACGAAGAATATCTTGGTGATGAGGCACGCTCGAGACTTCCTGTTCTAAGACAAGTTTTGGTCAAAAGACCTCAAGGGTATGCTGATGATGCTTTTGAACGCCTTCTGTTTTTGACCCGCAAACGCATTCAGCGCAAATTACGTGACGCAAATTTGGGCCGGTTTTATGTCCCTTCTTTTTCTAGTAAAACCATCGCCTATAAAGGTTTAATGGTTGCGCCTCAGCTCGAGCATTTTTACCCAGACCTTGCAGACCCCGATTTTGAAACGGCAATTGCCGTTTTTCACCAACGGTACAGTACCAATACTATGCCTCGCTGGTCCCTTTCCCAACCCTTTAGATTCCTTGCGCATAACGGAGAAATTAACACTTTGCAAGGTAACGTCAATCTGATGCGGGTAAGAGAACCCGTTCTCTCGAGCCGCGTTTGGGGAGACTGGGTTCGTGAACTTATACCCATTATCGAACCAGGGGGAAGTGACTCGGCTGCGCTTGATAATGCTTTTGAACTCCTTACGCTTTCAGGTCGTGATCCTATAGAGAGCATTATGATGCTCATGCCCGAAGCCTATGAAGACAACGCTGAACTTGACCTTGATGTCAAAGCATTTTTTCAGTATCATGCCTCGCTTATGGAACCCTGGGATGGACCTGCTGCGATTGCCCTTTCAGATGGGCGTTATGCTGTTGCTACCCTTGATCGCAATGGACTTCGCCCGCAACGCTACTGGATAGCTAAAGACGGCACGGTTGTGGTTGGCTCTGAAGCAGGAGTTGTGCATATTCCTGATGAAGAGATTCTTGAAAAAGGTCGCCTTGGCCCGGGCACGATCATGGCAGTTGATACGCTAGAGGGCAAATTACTCCGCAACGATGAAATTAAGAAACACTACGCAACGCGCCACCCTTACAGGCTCTGGATGGAGCACTATGCCATAAAGCCACCCGAGTTTAAATCAGATGAGATTTCAGAACGCGGTTGGCAAGATGACGTATTGGTGCGCACGCAAAAAGCCTTTGGCTATAGTAGCGAAGACTATGACCGAATCTTTGAGCCAATGGTTTATGGTGCTGACATACCTGTAGGCTCAATGGGCGATGACACTCCATTAGCTGTGCTTTCTGAGCAACCTCAGCAGCTTTACCGTTATTTTAAACAGCGCTTTGCTCAGGTGACTAATCCACCCATTGACCCACTTCGTGAACGTCTGGTTATGTCTTTAGGCTCGGTTGTTGGGCCTCGGGGTTCCATTCTTGAAGAAGAAGGCATTTCGGCTCACGCGATAAGATTTGAGTCTCCCATTATTAGTGAGACCCAGCTCGAGTGGCTAAAGGTTCAACCTTTTTATAAAACTGTTACTCTTGATGCCCTGTTTAAGGTATCTGATGGGCCTGAAGGGCTCGAGCGTGCCCTTGATGACCTTTCAGATAAAGCAGATCAGGCTGCTCGCTTTGGTGCCATGCTCATCATTCTGACAGACCGTAACGTTTCTCCTGATTATGCCCCCTTGCCCATGATGCTAGTAACCTCCGCTGTTCATCACCGCTTATTACAAGCAGGTCTCAGAACCAAAACTGCTTTTATTTTAGATACGGCTGAACCAAGAGAAGACCATCATTTTGCTTGCCTCATAGGTTACGGTGCTGCCCTCATTCATCCTTATTTGGCCTTTGCAACGGCTAGAAGTGTGCCCTCGACCGTAAAGAATGGTGAACCCCTTTCTCCAGAAGCCTGTGTTAAGAATTATGTTAAGGCCATTGAAAAAGGGCTCCTTAAGATAATGTCAAAAATGGGTATTTCCACCATTGCCAGTTATCGTGCTGCGCAAATTTTTGAGGCTGTTGGTATTGATCAGCAAGTGATTGATTGGTACTTCCCAGGAACCCCGAGTCGTATTGGCGGCGCTGGTTTAGAAACCTTTGCGATTGATCAATTGCGTATGCATGCTGAAGCCTTTGGCGAGGACCCTAGTTTGGTTGATAGAGGGATTTACCGCTTTAGAAAAGCAGGCGAGTATCACGCGCTTAATCCGCTCGTTTTTAAAGCGCTTCATAAAGCCGTGCGTACGGAAAGTTTTGAAGCCTTTCAGGACTACTACAAGCAAGTGGATGAGCGACCAGCCTGTAATATTCGGGATTTGCTCGAGCTGGTCAAAGCAGAAAAACCTATTCCGCTGGATGAAGTTGAGCCTGTAGACGCTATTGTAAAGCGGTTTACAACTCAGGCTATGAGTCACGGTTCGGTTTCTCGCGAAGCCCATGAAACCATCGCCATTGCTATGAACAGGCTTAAGGGTAAAAGTAACTCTGGGGAGGGCGGTGAAGACCCAAGCCGCTTTGAACCTTATACTGAAGATAGACCTGATCTCAGTCACACAGATTGGCATCCTAAAAAAGGTGATTGGGCGAACAGCGCAATCAAACAAATTGCCTCGGGTCGGTTTGGTGTAACCCCTCATTATCTGATAAATGCTCAAGAGCTTGAAATTAAAATGGCGCAAGGGTCAAAGCCAGGCGAAGGTGGGCAAATTCCTGGCTTTAAAGTCAGTGGTGAAATCGCGCGGATACGGCACTCAGTTCCAGGTGTAACGCTTATTTCTCCGCCTCCTCACCATGATATTTACTCGATCGAAGATTTGGCGCAACTGATCTATGATTTAAAACGTATTAATAAAGAGGCTCGAGTCGGTGTCAAACTGGTATCAACGTCTGGCGTTGGTACGATTGCTGCTGGTGTTGCCAAAGGCTATGCTGACAATATTCAAATTTCTGGCAATGATGGTGGGACAGGTGCGTCACCTTTATCATCCATTCGAAATGCAGGGGTTCCCTGGGAACTTGGACTTGCTGAAACCCAGCAAGTTTTAGTGGAAAACGATCTTCGTGGTCGAGTCAGCCTAAGGGTTGATGGTGGCATGAAAACCGGTCGTGATGTCGTCATAGGCGCTGTTTTAGGCGCGGAGGAATTCGGGTTTGGTACGACGGCCTTAGTAGCTGCTGGTTGCGCCATGATTCGCCAGTGTCACCTAAATACCTGCCCTGTTGGCGTTGCTACGCAACGCGCAGACCTGAGAGCCAAATATCAGGGGCAACCTGAGCATGTAATTAATTTTATGGTCTACGTAGCGCAACAGGTTCGTATGATTTTGGCGGAAATGGGCTACAGACGCCTTGATGATGTAATTGGAAAAACGGAACTGCTAAAACAAAAAGAGCTCGAGCTTAACAAAAAAGCCAATCTTGATCTTTCTGCAATTATTCGTGACCCTGACCCCAGTAAAGTTAAAGCCCGCCGTTCGCAACAACGCCGTAATGATAGACCCAAGGATGATAGCTTAGATGAGACCATCAGGCTCGAGGCCAAAGACGCTATCGAAGCGTTTAAGCCTTATACCAAGACTTTTAAGATTACGAATAGGGAGCGTTCATTGGGGGCGCGTTTGTCAGGTGAAATTGCACGTAAACATGGCGCAAATGGCTTACCTGCCGGCACCGTAAAACTTCATTTTGAAGGTGCCGCAGGACAGAGCTTTGCCGCCTTTAATAATCGTGGCATGCACTTAAGCCTCATGGGTGACGCCCAGGATTATGTAGGAAAAGGTATGTATGGCGGCGAAATTGTAGTTAAGCCAAGCCCTAGTGTTGAAGCAAACGCAAACAAAAACGCAATCATTGGTAATACGGTGATGTATGGGGCAACCGGTGGTAGTTTGTACGCCGCGGGTAAAGCTGGCGAGCGACTCTGTGTGAGGAATTCAGGGGGCAAAGTTGTAACTGAAGGGTGTGGGGATCACGGTTGTGAGTATATGACAGGGGGTGTAGCTGTCATTTTAGGGGAAACAGGGCGTAACTTTGGCGCTGGGATGAGTGGTGGTGTTGCCTATGTTTATGACCCCGAAACAAAACTTGATCTCAGGCTAAACAAAGGCATGGTTAGGCTCGAGCCTCTTGCCGATAAGCTCGACGAAGAATTGTTACGTACCCTTATCGCGCGCCATCATGACTTAACAGGCAGTAGACTTGCTAAAACCATTTTGGACAGTTGGGAAAAGAGCCTGAAAGCTTTCTGGAGGGTTGCGCCTCATCCTTCGGTAGAAGATGCTACTGCTGAGGAGCAGGATGTAAAATTAGTAGAACAATTGGCTTTAGAGGCTTTAAAGCTCGAGGCTGGCTTGAGTCAGGCAGTAGGCGCAGACTAAGCGCGAAGCGTTAAACCTAAAATTCAAACCGAGAACGGGTAAGTAGCCATACTCATCCGTTCTCTACTTCTTCCTCTTCAAATTCTGGCTCTGTTTCAAGCGCAAGTTGCTCAAGTAAATGGTCTAGGTCATCTCCTTCATAATCAGTAACCGTTTCAGCAATGAGGTCTAGAGCCTTTGCTTCATCGGCTTCAGGGACAAGTACATAGGTTGTGCCTAGACTCGTAGTGCCCATGTGGGTAAAGATGTCAGTAAGGTTGTCTACTCCGCGTACAAGAACAGGAAAGCCCTCTTCTTCTAGTATAACTGCAACCATATCAGCAAGCTCAGCAGCTGGCGCAACGTCTACAATTGACCAAATATCGCCATTTATTAAAATTTTTTCACCCTTCATAGGGCTTAAGTCTAGCACGGTGTGGCGGAAGAACCGACATTGAATGCGCAAAGTTTGCCTTAAAAACAATGAGAATTTAGTAGGACATTCAAAGTCAAGCTTTAGCGACGCATTTTGAAATAGCTTTAATTTGAAAAAGCCATCGCCAAATCCTTGTAGACAGCTCGAGCGATCTGTAAATGCTCCACGGGTACATGCTCTTGCGTGGTGTGAGCATAGTCTTCTAGCCCAGGACCAAAGCCAATGATAGGAGCACCGCTCTTGGCAAGATAAGGAGCGTCAGTCGCAAACCACCAACACCGCTCAACAAAATCTTTGTTAAAACGATTTAAACTTTTCTTGATAACAGGTCTTGCAGCTTGTACAAAGCTATTTTCACCGGGCGTGAGATAAGGAAAAGCGATTCTAGGATAGCTCATGCTCATTTTTCCAGATTCAGACACGCCATACTCTGTTCCAATAGAAAAACTTGCATTAGGAGCGAGCGCTTTTAACTTTTCTAGCACGAGTTCAGGTTCATCACCTGGAATATTGCGGTAATCAATAATAAGGTTGGCTTCTCCTGGTACGACATTTTTACCATCAATAGGATGGCTTTGAACAAAGGTAGGTGTCAGGCTCGAGCCTATAAGGGGACCACCTTGAGGAAGATCAAAGGATTTCAGTGTTTGCAGGAACTCAGCAAGATCATAAAGAGGATTGTGCCCGAGTTCATTTTTTGCAGCGTGGGCAATTTTGCCAGGAAAACTTACATCAATTTCTATGCGCCCGCGGTGACCAAGCATCATATTAAGATTACTTGGCTCTCCTAAAATGATTAGGTCAGGTTTAAAGGTTTCCCCAAGGTGCCTTGCCCCTAGTCCCCCTACTTCTTCTTGAACAACCCCAGTAACAACCAGACGTCCCTTATAACCCTGCTCGATAGCATCTTTTGCAGCAAAGGTCATACAAGCGACAGCAGATTTCATATCAACAGAACCGCGACCCCATAACTCACCATCTGAAACGGTTCCTGATAATGGGGGATGCCGCCAGAGCTTTACATCACCCAAAGGAACCGTGTCAAGATGCCCGTTAAACATAAGCTCAGGGCCTTCTCCCCGCTCAAAGATGCCAATGGCGTTGCCTGCGTCATCAAGATAGGCTTGGTCAAAACCAAGAGCCTTAAATGCGTTTACCAGGGCAGTAGTCGCCAAGGATTCTTTTCCTGAGAAACTTTGTGCTTGTATAAGTTCCTGGGATAGTTCTAATTCTGTATAGCTTGACATAGGCGTATCATAAGCGAAGGCTTTAAGCTTTGTCAGTTACAAGGCTAGATTAAGATGAATCTCCGTTTTTCCTAGCGCTAAGAGCAAGTTGATCAACGCGCTCATTTTCAGGGTGACCTGCGTGGCCTTTTGTCCAATCCCAGTTTAGATCATGGGTCTTTGATAGGTCTAGAAGCTCGAGCCATAAATCTTTATTCTTAACGGGACTTTTGTTTGCAGTTCGCCAGCCATTTCTCAGCCAGTTTTTAAGCCAACCATCAGTAAAGGCTTTTCTAAGATATTGCGAGTCAGTTGTTAACGTTACCAAGCAAGGTTCTTTTAAGGCAAAAAGGGCTTTAACCGCAGCAGTAAGCTCCATTCGGTTATTAGTTGTATTGGCCTCAAAACCATAGGCCTCTTTTTCTTGACCATTAAAACAAAGCATGTACGCCCAGCCACCTCTACC
>JAHEBB010000069.1 GCA_024642575.1 Trueperaceae bacterium
TGAAGCTTCTAAAGAATCAACTAGCTATTCAGTATAAAGGGCTAGAAAATGAGATGGGATAAACTTTTCCCGTTTGAGAGCTTAGAACTATGAAGAAAAGTTCATGAATGTTTACAGGTAGTGTTTAGGGTCTTTGGGTTTTGTCGGACTATCATTTTTTATTGTTAACCTAGTCATCTAAATGATGAAAGTTAAAAGGGTGTGTAGTCGACCAGATGATACCTGCTACCTTTGACCAGATGATACCTTATCGACCAGATGATACCTGCACTATCGACCAGATGATACCTGCTACTCAAGGTTGCTCGACCAAAGGATACCTGTACTAGCAATAGCGATATGATAAAAGCCCATGAGTCAAGGAGCAGATGAAAGCAAGCGAAATATTTTTTTGCTAGAAGAACCTGAGGATGCGCAGAAGGTTTTTGAGCACTACTTGCAAGAAGCTAAAGACCAGCAGCTCGAGCTTAGAAACAAAAAAGTCGTGACGCTACTCATGCCAACTCAAGAAGAACTAGATAAAGCCTATGAGCGTTTGGAAGAACGCTGGAAAAATGCTTATGAGACCCATAAGCTGGCGTATTCTAATGAGAAAAACTTGGGTAGGTATAAATCTAGCTTGGCTGGAGAATTAAAGCTATTAGCTGACCAGTGTTTAAAGATACAAGAAATGATAGTTGACTTTGAAAAGCATGGTCAGGGTTCAGTATTAAAGGTGGCCAGTTATGATCTTGCCTTCATAAGGAGGCTCGAGGCAGGGTTTGAGGCATTTAAAGAAAAACCTTCGGGATGCTTATCAACAACGGCGGTGGTTTTCTTGGGTATGGTTGTATTGCTTGGCTATGAGATGTCGCAGCTGATTTTCTAATCTCTAAATAAAGAGGGTTGTTCAACTACTATTTCGGAAGGACTCGTCATTTTAAAAACGCCAATACCCAAGAGCCTTACAGGCAGCTCGAGCCTGACCCTGTTACGTAGCAAGCGCTCTGATTCGAGCACTATTTCCTGAGTGTCACAAAGAGCAGAAGCGAGACTTTGCTGCCTGCTTACTACTTGATGATTGCTGTATTTGAGTTTGATGCTAACGCCTGAGGCGACCAAATTTTCTTTCCCCAGACTAGTTGCAACATGCTCTGCTAAAGGTGGTAATTCCAAAATAAGCTCATCTAGGGTTTCAAGGTCAACCGTAAACGTCGTTTCAGCGCTGATGCTTTTATACTCCCTGTCAGGTTCTACGGGTCTATCGTCACGGTCATGCGCCATGTTCCAGAAAACAATGCCGTTTTTACCAAATTGACGCTCGAGGCTCTCTAAACTTTGCTGTCTCAAATCCATTCCTGTACGAATGCCCAGGGTGTGCAAACGCTCCGTGGTTTTTGGCCCAACGCCAAAAAACTTTTCAATGGGTAATTGAGCAATAAAGGCTAGCGCATCTTCGGGCTTTATGACTGTCAAGCCATTGGGTTTTTGAATCCCTGAAGCAATTTTGGCTAAAAACTTACTGGCAGCTACGCCTGCTGAAGCGCTTAAGCCTAAGTCTTTGGCAATTTCTTTTTTAATGCTTTGAGCTATTAGGGTTGCCGACTTTGGCCCGAGCTTGGGCTCACTGACATCCAGATAAGCTTCATCTAAGGCAAGCGGTTCTACCAGATCGGTATAACGAAAAAAGATGCGCCGAATCTCATCAGAAACTGCTTTGTAAACCTCTCGCCTAGGTTTGACAAAAATGAGCTGAGGACAGCGCTCTAAAGCCATCCGTGAGGGCATAGCTGAGCCTACGCCAAAGGCTCTTGCCTCATAACTGGCTGTCATCACCACACCTCTTGCCTCGTTATAGCCTACGGCAATAGGCAAACCTCTTAAGGAAGGATTATCGCGCTGCTCAACTGAGGCATAGAACGCGTCCATATCGAGGTGGATGATTTTGCGCATTTCTAAATGTCAATAATGGCTAAAGTGCAGCGTGAGACGCAAATGTGTTTGCCTGCTTCATCCTTAATTTCGATGCTCCAGACATGGGTGCTTCGCCCCTTGTGAATCGGCGTTGCTGTTGCGGTAACAAGGCCTTCTTTTTTACCTCGCAGATGGTTGGCATTGATCTCGAGCCCGACAGCTCTTTGCCGAGATAAGTCAATATTCAGGCTTGCCCCGATGCTTGCAGCACTTTCTGCCAGGACCACGGACGCCCCCCCATGTAAAAGGCCAAACGGTTGATGCACTCTTGGCCCAACAGGCATGCTTGCCACAACTTTATCGGCGGAGGCTTCAACAATTTCAATGCCCAAAGAAGCGTGAATGGTATTTTCTACAGTTCCTACTAGATCCATACATTAGCTTATCGGCTTAAAGGGCTTAGACATTGCTTTCTCAGAACATCTTTTCTAAGAAAAAGCGAAGGTGTAGCAGTTTAAGAATGAAAAGCTAAATGCTCATCTTTGAATAGCTCGGCTAGTACGCTATAGCTCAAAATGCCTAAAGTGGCTCAGGGGATACCTGATATATCGTAAACTATTCAACCTTTTTACCGAGGCTAAAAACGTATAGTCATGAAGATATGAAGGCTAAGGCAGGACATGACTAAACGAGCCGGGGCACTGGTTATTTCGCTTGATTTTGAGTTGCACTGGGGGGTGAGAGATTTATATAAGCTCGAGGATAGCTACAAGGAAAACTTAAAAGGAGCCAGAACGGCTGTGCCAAAGACGCTCGAGCTATTCGAGCGTTACGACGTAGCTGCGACCTGGGCAACCGTTGGCTTTTTATTCGCTCATTCCAAGGAAGAGCTTTTGCAGTTTTCCCCAATTACGAAGCCAAACTATCAAGACAAGCGTCTTGACCCTTATCTCGAGCCTTTAGGTAACGGTGAAGCCGATGACCCTTTGCACTATGCGCCAGGTTTAATTGAACAAATTTTGAAAACACCCAAACAAGAACTCTCAACGCATACTTTTTCGCACTATTATTGCTTGGAAAAAGGGCAAACGCTAGAAGCATTTAGAGCTGATTTAGAAAGTGCTATTGCTATTGCCAAAGCCTGGAAAGTAGTACCTCAGTCGATCATCTTTCCAAGAAATCAGTTAAACCCTGATTATGTAACAACAATGAAAGACTTGGGCATTACCATTTACCGAGGAAATGAAACCAGCTTTATGTATCAGGCGGCAGCTACCAATGAGCACACGCCGCTCATGCGCCTTATGCGGTTAACAGATACCTATTTGCCGATTACGGCACATCATCTGGCAAGTTGGGAGAACTTAAAGGATGAACATGGGCTTATCAACATTCCTTCGACAAGGTTTTTGCGACCCGTTTCTGGGACTTTAGGCGTGCTCGAGCCTTTACGCCTAGGTCGCATTAAATCAGGCATGACGCAAGCTGCCAAAACAGGAAAGCTTTATCATCTCTGGTGGCATCCGCACAATTTTGGTCTGAATCAAGACGCAAATCTGGGGTTTTTAGAAAAAATCTTAAGGCATTATCAAAGTCTGGCTAAAGACTTCGGTTTTGAATCTCTATCTATGTTGGATGTAGCCACTAAAGTAAGCTAATGCCATGAATCTGGTCGCCGTTCAGGCAAATATGAAGCTGAGTGATTACGAGAGTGCCGAGCATTTTCGTAAAAAAGTTATGCAGCTTAGCGAGAAAGCGCTTGACGGCTTACCTGACGCACCAACTTTGCTTGCGTTTCCTGAGGTGATTGGCTTACCGCTCCTTTTAAGTTTAGGCTATTTTGAAAAAGTAAGAAAACAGACAAGTATTCGCGGCGTAATGCTGAGCTATCTAAAAACGGCTTGGCGACAGATTTTACAGGCTGCCTGGAAGCATAAACAGTTGGGTTTATCTTCGCTTTATTTAGCTCAGGCAGTTCCTGCTTATCTGGCTTACAAAGACGCCTTTAGTGAAGCCGCAAAAACGTATGGTGTTTACCTGATAGCAGGCAGCATTTTTTTGCCTCATATTGAAGAAGAAGCGGCACGAGGGGTTCATGTAGCAAATGGGCAAGTTTTTAACACGGCCTTTAGTTTTTCCCCTAAGGGCAATCTTTTGGGGCGCACAAAAAAGGTTTATCTGACGCCAGGTGCTGAGTCAGGCTCAGGTTTATCTAAGGGAAGCTTGTCAGATTTACAGCCTATAAGCACAGCTTTAGGCAAAGTAGGGGTAGCTATTTGTCTGGACGCCTTTTACAGCTCTGTCATAGAGCACTTTGATAGTTTGGGTACTGAAATTATTGTACAACCAAGTGCCAACCATGCCGACTGGCAAAGACCCTGGCCCCCTAACCCTGAACTGAGCGAGGGGGAAGCTTGGCTAAACTATGGCCTTTTGAAAGCTGTACAAGGTCGCGAGCACATTCGTTTAGGTATAAACCCTATGATGGTGGGTAAAGTCTGGGATTTAGAAGCCAGTGGACGCTCGAGCATTGTCTTTAATCAAAAGGTTTACCCAAACCTTAAAACCGAAACGCCAGGTCTGGCTGCCATTGCAGATTCGGCCTTTGAAGAAGACTTTGTACGATTTAGCTTTTAGCGATTGGCTGGTTGAGAGGTCAAAATTTTGGTTCAGTAAGGGTTTAAAGCTTATAAAGCTCTTTTAAGGAATCGTATTAGATTGCCTTCATGTCTTCTTGCCTTGCCTTTCTTTTATAAAAGTCAACACACGACTATCCTGTGTCGGTATAAACTAAGACTTGTGACGGGAACGCTAGGCTTATTTTCACTTGTTGACCTCTTTCAACTTCTTGCCTCCTCAGCTCGGACGGGTCGCCTAACGGTCGATCACCCCAAAGCAAAGGCTCGAGTGTATTTTGATAAAGGTCAGATTGTTCATGCCAGCTTTGGTGAAACCGAAGGGGAAGAGGCAGTTTACGCCTTGTTTGGCGATGAGCGGGGCAGTTTTGAGTTTCAAGTAGGCATTTCAGCCTCGCAGAAAACGGTCAATGCCTCGACTGAAAATCTGATGCTTGAGGCGATTAGACGCCTTGATGAAAGCCATCGTGATGATGACGTCATGATTCCTGATGAATCTGTACCTGTCTTTACTGGAAATACCCAAAGCAGTTCTACCCTAAGCCTCGAGCCGCAAGAGGTCGAGCTTTTAAAATATATGGACGGGATGCATACGATTACCGAGATTGCTGAAAAAACCCGTTCGGAAGCCAATGATATTAAGATTATGACAGCTCGGCTGGTTCGGGTGGGTGTACTTAAGCTAAGAGATAAAAAGCCTCGTACTGCGCGTCTGGTAACTCGGCTCGAGCGTGACAAACTCAGCACAGGTACTGTTGGCGTTGATAAAAACATTCTGGGTCAGTGGGGTACTATTTTAGGTGAAACCCCCGCACAAGTTGCCTGCCGTTTCCCTGACGGTCGGGTACTCATGTTTAAGGCTAAACCCGTTGATGAAGCCGGGCCTTACATTATGTTTTCGATGGAAACTCTGGCGATTGTCGATGTGCCTGTTAACGTTGCTTTACTCGTTAAACCTGTTGTATAGCCCAAGCAGCTAAAAATGTCGGTTAATTGGTATAAAAACCTAATGTCGACTGATTTACGCGGACGTGTGCTTTTACCCTGGCGTCAAGAAACCTTTCCAGTTGATTGGCAACAAGAGTTTGCCAGTAGCGCCCCTTTACACCTAGAGGTTGGTTTTGGGGATGGCCGTTTTACCCTAAGACGTGCTCTGGAAAATCCAACAGAGTCTTTTGTGGGCTTAGAAATCTCGAGCGCCAGTTTGCAGCGTGGCTGGAAAAAAATAAGAAACCATGATTTACGCAATGTTCGTCTGATTAAACTTGGGGCTCAGTTTGCCGTGCAGCATTTGTTCGCACCTCAGTCACTTAGCTCTATTGTGGTTAATTTTCCTGACCCTTGGCCTAAAGAAAAGCATGAAAAAAATCGGCTTTTGCAAGATAGTTTTTTTAAACTTGCCGCCAGTCGCCTAAAACCTGGAGGCAGTATCAATCTGGCAACCGATCACCCTGAATACTTGGCATTTGCCAGAGCGCAGAGTCAGCTTTCGGGGCTTTACGATCTGCTCGAGCCTTCCCCCCCTCAAGCGGTGTTTGAGACCAAATACGCTCTTAAGTGGAAAGATCAGGGCAAACCCCTTTACTATCAAGTTTTTCGCTATAACGGTTTAGCAAGTCCTCACTTCCCTATTCTAGAAAGGCCCGCCACTATGCCTCACGCCCTCATTCAAGGACAGTTACCCGAAACGTTTGACTTTTCTAAACAGGTTTTAGCCTACGGCGATGGGCATGTGATTTTACATGAAGTCTTAAAAAGCATGGGCTCAGATGATGAAACGCCTGCTCAAGAAAAATGGCTGTTTCGCGCAACCATCGATGAAAAGGATTTAAAGCAGCAGCTTTTGGTCGTGGTTAAACGCCGTAGTCCAGATGAGCTGATTGTGCGGCTCGAGCCTTTTGGTGACCCGGTGATTACCAAAACCACGCGAGGTGCAGTGCATGCCGTTACCGAGTGGTTACTAAGTTTGCCCGCAGGGATTAAGGTTTTAGAAAGAAACTATTAAAGTTTTTGGTAATGGCTCGATGGTTCACTTCAGTTGAGCGCATCCTCGGCCCTTGGCAAAAGCACTTATTGGAGACCTCGGCGCAGTCCATCATTCGGGATGATACCACCATCAAGCTGTTCTAGGAGAAGGTCTGCTACTTCTTTAACGGGGGCCCTGGTATCAATTTCATAATCAGCTCCTCGCCTAATTAAGGGCTCAACGGTTTCCAAGTTCTCTAGGACTTCTGCCAAGTCATCCTCTGTTTTGCCGTAAGCATTCGTTGTTCTGCTTTTAAGCCGCTCTATGATCGTTTCAGCGGGTGCGCTTAGTAAGACAACAAGGTCAAACTGAGGGTAGAACGTTTTCTGATTGCTAACACAGCCACTAAGAAATAAAATATCGGCATCTTCGCTTGCTAAAAGTTGTCTAATGGCATCTTCACGCCAGACCCAATCGCCCTCAAGACCTCTTTCGCAGTAGCCATAATCAGTATCGATAGCTTTATAACCTCGAGCGGCAAGTTCACGAATTAGGGTCGATTTGCCCGTACCTGACATACCTGTTAGCAAAATGCGTTTCACACCCGTATTATGATCATAAGAATTAATTATTCACAAATACATTGAGCCAAGGCAGCAAAGATTTCCTTTTCTTTACAGACAGCTTGAGGCAGGCTCGCTACAATGAGCTAAACTATGACTTTCTATGACCGAGCTGAGGTAGAGCACTTCAGGCAGCAAAAAGCCCTTTCCTTTAGGCGTAACAAACATGCACCCCTTAGGGGAGATGAAGTGAATGGGATGACTTATTTTCCCATCACGGTAGTGTTTGTTTTTGAGGCCAGGCTCGAGCTTATTGAGGGGGCAAAACGGGTTTGGTTTGCGATGTCACGCGGTGAGGCCGAGGCTTATTTCCCTTATGCATTAGCAGAGTTCAGGTATCAAGAAACCCCCTATTTCCTTACGCTGTATAGACCAGATGGTAGTGAAGACGCCTCAAGGCTCTTTTTACCCTTTACCGATTTAAGCAATGGGCAAGAGACCTATGAGGCAGGGCGCTACCTTGAGGTTTCTCCTGAAGGGGGAAAAGCCAGGCTTGACTTTAATTTTGCGTATAATCCTTACTGTGCTTACTCAGAGCAATTCCGCTGCCCCTTACCGCCCAAAGAAAACAAGCTTGATTTTGCTGTTTCGGCAGGTGAAAAAAAGTATCAGGCTAAGTCATGACTAAAGCCCTCATTAGAACTGATTTTTTAACTCTACCTCATGCTTTTAGTACCAGGCAAGATGGCGTGAGTGCTGGGGTTTACGGTAGTTTTAATCTTGGCCTTAGTACAGGTGATGACCCTGCCAAGGTTGCCCAAAACCGCAAGGCTTTTTTAGAGGCTTTTGGGGTAACTGAGCATCAAGTCTGTGCTTTAGAACAGGTTCATGGTAATAAGGTAGTAGAAGCTGCACCCGCCTGGTTTAAGGAAAAAGCCGACGCAGCTGTAACGAATCAGCCAAATTTACTTTTGATTATTGGCACTGCTGATTGTTTGCCGATTTTGTTTCATGACCCTGTAAAAGCTGCCATAGGTGCAGCTCACGCAGGTTGGAAGGGCAGCAGTATGGGGATTAGTCAAAGAGTGATAGAGAAGATGCAGGCGCTTTACGGCTCGAGCCCTGCTGACATAAAAGTAGTGATTGGTCCCTGCATAAAAGGCGCTTGTTATCAGGTAGGTAAAGAGGTTATTGGCGAATTTCGCAAAAACCATTTCCCAGAAACGGTCTATCAGCCTGATGATGATGGGCGTTACCGACTTGATCTGGTAGCGGCAAATCGCTGGCTTTTAGAAAGCCTCGGTGTTCAACACATCCATAGCCTGGATGACTGCACGCATTGTGACCAAGAACAGTTTTACTCGCATCGGCGGGATGGTTTAAAACGAGGTAGTCACTGGTCAGGCATTATGCTTAAAGCGGTTTAAAATTT
The DNA here is from genome assembly GCA_024642575.1 of Trueperaceae bacterium. GTDB lineage: Bacteria > Deinococcota > Deinococci > Deinococcales > Trueperaceae > JAHEBB01. The sequence goes on from JAHEBB010000069.1 coordinate 8,491, forward strand.
ATCAGCCTGCGTAATCGTTTGCCAAACCTCATCGACGCGTCTTTCTAAAGCCTTGATCGTCGTATCATTTTGAATGACAAAATCAGCGCGTTTAGCTTTTTCTTCGAGCGGCAATTGTGCTTTATCTCTGGCTCTTATATCGGTTTCGCTCAACTGACTGCGTGCCTGTACCCGTTTTATGCGCAGCTCGAGCGGACTGGTCACCACAATGACCGCGTCTACGGTAGATTCCAAACCATTTTCATAAAGCAAAGGAATATCAAATAAAATCACCTTGGGTGGTGCATCGCTTGCCATTAGTTCTCGGGCACGCTTTTGGCTCTCTTGTCTAACCCAGGGGTGAATGATGCTATTTAAGGTTTGCAAGGCTTCAGGATTATTAAAAACCAGCGCTGCCGTTTTATCGCGTCTTAATTGCCCGTTTTCTACCAGTTCAGCTCCAAGCTTTTCCGCGATAGTGGCTAAAACCTTTGCATCCTGACTGGCTTCTCTGGCAAGTTGGTCTGAGTCAATCAGCTCAGCGCCCTTTTTTACCAGTAAGGCTGCAACAGTAGATTTCCCTGAACCGATGTTGCCAGTAAGGCCAATGCGTTTGCTATTCATGATGCTGCCCTTCTACTACCGAGCTAAGAAAGCTTTTTCTTTAACGCCTATAATACCTCTATGTGGCGTTGGCTAGGCAAGCAAGAAAAGCTCTACAAACTAGAAGCCGTAACTCTAGAAGGTGCCCTTGCTCAGATACTTACACTTAGTCAGGAAGGTCAAAGGCTTAAGTTAGCTCTGCCCAAACTCGAAAAGGCAAGCGTTCAGGATTGGCAGTTAGTAGGTCAGATACTTCATCAGCTTATCTTGCATGAAAATGCGGCTTTTGGTTTTTATCTTTTAAAAGAAACTGGACTTTTAAAAACCGTTTTGCCTGAACTTTCCCAAAATGAAGGGGTAAGTCAGGGTGGTTTTCATCATCTTGATGTTTTAGATCACTCGCTTGAAGCTTTACGGCAAGTCATCATTTATCAGCCAGATGCGAGCTTGCCCCTGCGCTGGGCAAGTTTACTCCACGATGTCGGCAAAGGCCCCAGTAAAACCAGCAATGATTTGGGGCAGCATTCTTTTTTGGGACATGATAAATTAGGGGCTAAGGTGACAGGACAAATGCTGGGACGATTGGGTGTTTCTGAATCTGTCAGAACCCATAGTGAACAGTTGGTTCATTACCATATGTTGCCTCTACCCAAAAATGCTAAAGAAGCCGAGCGTTTTGTCAGGCGACGTGAAGCCTTGCTACCTGATTTGCTTTACCTGATGATTGCTGACCGAGAAGCTGCCAGAGGCCCCTTATCCTCTGAGGCAAGTCGAAGGGCTTACCGCTTGGCAGTGGCTCGAGTCATTGAAGCTCAGCAAAAGCCTACGGGTTTTAAGGATGTGCTTGTAACAGGCGAAGATGTCATGAAGCTTTTAAACCTCAAGCCGGGACCTTTGGTGGGTAAAGCACTGGCTTTTCTTGAGCAGGCAGAGCTGGCTGGGGATGTTACGACCAGAGAAGATGCTGAAGCAGCTCTCAAACACTATGCCCAGAGGCAAAACTGGCTAAAGGAATAATCAGTTTTTTGTGACACCTCAAGTTTTAAACTAGTACCAGGATGGGTAAAACGATTGTAGTTATTGACGCAAGTGCAGCGCAGCGGCGGTTCTTAGAAACACTACTTGCCCTCGACCATTATACGGTTTTGTCATTTGGCAGTGGTCTCAAAGCCCTGGGCTATTTGCAGCTTTTTTCTGCTGACCTCATCATTACCGATATAAAATTACCGCAGTTTGACGGTATAGAACTGTGTAAAACCCTCAAGACTGAGGCGGATTTGCGCAGCATTCCAATTATGGTACTGACCGCGCTCGAGCTAGAAGAACTTTCCAGCTTAGTTATGCTGCCTGTTGAAGCCATTGTTTATAAAAGCGCTATCGGTAAAGGTTTAAGACAGATGGTTAAAACCCTGCTTGATAAAGAAATCATTCCACCTCAAGCCAGTACCGTAGAAACCTCTATTTATCTGTAAATAGTTTGCTTAAAAACAAAGCCTAGGTATTTATACCTTGATGGCGACATCAAAGGATAAAGGCTTATGTTTTGTGACTGAGCAAGACATTCTTTGCTCTTTTAAGGATTAAGGCTTGTTACACTAGCCTTAATGTCTACGCTTATCTTGACGCAGAGTGATATCAAGCGTCTTATTGATATTCCTGCGCTTATTCAGCCTTTAAAACAAGCCTTTATTGCCCACAGTACCCAAAAGGGAATAGCCGCTCAGCGCGCAAGCTCGAGCCTGCCCAAAGAGGGTGCAAGTGCAACCCTGGTATTTCCAGGTATCCTAGAAGGTATTCCACTTTATAGCGTGAAGGTGCATGCCAAGTTTCCAGGAACCCAGCCTGCTATCAAAGGGCTTATTCAGCTTTTTGACCATGAAACAGGTGAGCTTAAGGCCGTGCTCGAGTCCGGCTTTATTACGGCGCTAAGAACGGGGCTGGTGAGTGCGCTGGCAACCCATACCTTAGCTAGAGAGGATGCGCGTGATATTGCTCTGATTGGTGCAGGTCAACAAGGGAGATGGCAACTGCGCTGCCTTGCCAAACTGAGGCGCTTTGATCGGGTATTCATTTATGATACAAACCCTTTTGTCGTAGGGGGTTTTATGGCAGAAATGGCCAGAGAATTAGATGCTAAATTTATAGCTACCAATACCCTGAGTGAAGTCCTCTTTGAGGCAAATATTGTGCTAACCAGCACGGGGTCAAGTTTTCCCTTTTTGTTTGACGGCATGCTCCTTGATGGGGGACATGTTAGCAGTCTGGGTGCGGATGACTTAGGGAAAACCGAAGTTTCGGCTGACCTAATTGAGGCGTCTCGCTATATCTGTGATGACCGAACCTTAACGCTAAGTCAAGGAACGCTGGCAACTTTAGGCTTAGATGAAAGCTTTATTGCTGCTGACCTAGGGGAGGTTTTTGCGGGTCTTAAACCAGGTCGAAGGGATGCTAGTGAACAAACAGTGTTTACCAGTATGGGTCTGGCTTGGCAAGATTTGCTCCTGGCTTGGCAAGTTTATAACAAGGCGCTCGAGCTTGGGCTTGGTTTAAAGATGGATCTAGGCTAAAACAGAAACGTGCTCAGTGGTCCAAACGCGAACATGGTTTTTACCATTGCGTTTAACAGAGTAAAGGGTGTGGTCAGCTTTCGAAACCATTTCATGAGCATCTTTTGAGCCCGTATCATCACAGATACCCATGCTCAAGGTAACTTTTAAATCTTTGTGAATCTTGTGCCAGGGGTGAGTCTCGACCATTTGTCTTAGACGATCACAGATGGTAAAGGCTTCAGAGGCTTTCGTTTCAGGTAATAAGATGACAAACTCTTCGCCACCATAACGAGCGACGGTATCAATAGAGCGAATATTGGTTTTAAATATCTTGGCAACGGCTTTTAGAACTTCATCACCTATGCTGTGCGAAAAGGTGTCATTTACCTTTTTAAAGCTGTCAATATCGCAAACCATGACACTCATTTGACCATCAAAGCGCTTAACACGGGTAAACTCAGTTTCGATCTTTTCATTAAAGACACGGCGGTTGAAAAGCCCAGTGAGGGGGTCTTCGTTGGCCTGTTTTTCGAGCTGGTTCTTAAGCCGAGTCAGCTCCATATTTGCCTGTGCTAAAGCTACGCTTTTAAGCCTATAAATTTCTTTTTCTTTTTCAGCTTGCTCAACTTCATAACTAACACGTAAAGCGTGGAAGCGCTGGTCAGAAGCCTCAGCATAAAAGGAGTCGCGGAGTTCTGCATATTTATGTAAGTGCTCAAAAGCCAGCTGGAAATCTTGACTTATCTGGTAAGCCCGAGCTAACCCCTGATGCGCTTTATAGAGCTCGGTTTTGGCCTGAATAGCCTCAACAATAGTCAGGGCTTCCTGAAAGGTTTTAATGGCCTTTTTGCCCTCTTGTTGGGCAAGGTAGACCATACCCAAATGCAAACAGGTCGTTGCTGTATGCTTGCGATCACCAATGGCATGTTTAATGTTTAAACTTTTTTCTAGATAGCTAATCGCTTTCTCAGTTTCGTTCATTTCATAATAACTGAGACCCATTTCGTCAAAGACAAAACTTTCTGCCAGTTTATCTTGAATGCGCTCGGCAATAACCAGACTTTGCTTTTGGTAGTCAAAGGCCTTATCAAAGACACTTAGCTTACGGTAACAAATGCCAATGTTTGACAGGGTCACCGCATAAGTATGGGGGTCATCGTCTTTATCTTGCTTTTCTAAACTTTTTTCGTAGTAGATGAGAGCATCTCTATGTTTACCAATATCATCATAGACAGCGCCTATGTTTTGCAGCGTTCTTAGGCTGCCCTGCTCGAGCCCGGCAGCCTCATAAAGCGGCAGGCTTTTTAGATGATAGTCAAGCGCATTAGTGTGCTCTCCCAGTAGTTTATAAATAATGCCAATGTTATTTAGGGCATTAGCTTCGGCCTCTTTATCACCGGAATGTTGGCAGAGTTTTTGGACTTGCAAAAAGGTTTTAAGCGCACTGGCAAGATCCCCCGATTGACCGTAAATCATGCCCAGCAAATTAAGCGTTTTTTGCCTGCCTGCCAGATCACTCAAAGACTCAAAAAGCTCGAGCGCTTGACTGGCAGTATTTAGGGCTTCTTGATAGTTACCCAGACGAAATTGACAGAAGGCCATAGTAACCATGCTGTCGGCCATACCTCTGGTATAGGTTTCTTCTTGAGAACGCATAAGCGCGTCCTGGCATAAGCGCAATGCTTCAGAGGTATTGGAATTTCTAGAATTCCAAGCTTCTTCATTGAGTTTATCAATGTCTGAAAACATCTCTCGTAGGCCTTTCCCAAAAACTAAACATCAGCCTGTCAGTACATGGCAGGCTGACTTAATTATAAGGTTTGAACTATGTCAAGATTCTTACTGGTAAAGTTTAAGCTCGAGCGGGGCGAAGTCGTTTAAGCTTTACCTCATTGACAAGGAAAACGCTGCTCAAAATAACAACCAGACCCACCAGCATTCCGAGCGTAACAGTCTCCTTTAAAAACAGAACGCCCCAAGTCGCGCCAAATAAAGGAATAAGGTAAGTAACCGTTAAGGTTTTGGTAGGACCAACCGAGCTGATTAAAGAAAAATAAAGCAAATAAGCTAGCGCTGTACATAAGACTGCCAAAGCGACTACCGCAAAGATGACAGGCATAGCAGGCGCTTTTTCAGGCATATTCAGGGTAGACGGAATCAAAAGCCATAAGCTAGCGGCAAGCTGCTGCCCTGTCGCAGCTGTTAAGGTTGGCACATGCTTGAGCTTTTGTTTGGCGTAAACCCCTGCAAGGCCGTAAAAAAAGGTGGCACCAAGCATAGAAAAAAGGGCAATCAGGGTTGCTTTGTCTAGGGGCATTGGGCTCCAACCTACCAAAATCGCTACGCCAAGTACCCCTAAAAATAAGCCAAAAGAGCGCTTGAAGCTGAGCTTTTCCTTAAGCCAAAAGCTGGCAATAAGCGCTGCAAAGAGAGGCGTTGTGGCATTTAAGATAGAAGCAAATGAAGCACTAATATGTAATTGGGCATTGGCAATAAGGGTAAAAGGAATCGCTGCATTTAATAAACCCATCATGGCTAACTTAGGCCAGTAGGCCTTGAGGCTTAAAGGCTTTTTGCCGATAAAGGCAAAGATCATAAGGCAAAGGGTTGCCAAGACGACTCGGCCTTCGATGGTTAAAAACGGCCCTAAAGCAGGCGCTGCAACACGAATAAATAAAAAAGATGCTCCCCACAAGGCTGCCAGTAAGAGCAGCATAAATAGCTGTTTGGGGCTCACGAAGCCCTTTCTTGCTTAAGAAGCTGCTCCTTACGTTCTAAGCCCCAACGGTAACCACCCATGCTGCCATCTGTGCGAATCACTCTATGACAAGGTACGACCAGTGCTACCGGGTTTCGGGCACAGGCACTGGCAACTGCCCGAACGGCACTGGGTTTGCCCAACCCCTCGGCAACTTGGGCATAGGACCTGGTTTCACCATAAGGAATGGTTTGTAAGGCTTGCCAGACTTGTTTTTGAAAGGCAGTTGCGCGCACGTCAAGTGGTAAGTCTAGATGGGGCTCTTTACCCTCAAGATGTTTAATGATGAGACTTACCCAGTTTGTGAGCAAGCCATTATCTACTTCAAGGGTTGCCTGACTAAATTCAGCGATGAGTTCGTCTGTTAATTTGCCAGCGTCATCCCCTAGACGAATGGAGCAGATGCCCTTGGCGGTGGCGGCAACCAATAGCAAGCCTAGAGGGCAAGCGGAAATGCTGTAATGAATCGTCATATTTTCTCCCTTTTGCTGATAGTTTTTCGGGGTCATACCCAGCTGGCTATTGGCCTTAGTGTAGAGTTGACTGCTCGAGCCGTAGCCTGCGTCATAAAGTGCAGCCGCAATATCTTTACCGTCTTTGAGTGAGGCTTTGATTGCGTGAATGCGGTAGCTCTCTTGAAATGCTTGAGGTGAAACACCGACAATCTTTTTAAAATTGCGCTGCAAATGTGAAGGGCTTAACTTAAACTGGCTTGCCAAATGCTCGAGCGTCAGAGGAGCCTCTAAGTGCTCTGAAATGTAGCGACAAATTTGGCGCATAAGCTCGACCTGAGGGTCTGTTTGCGGTTTTCTGGGTTCACAGCGTTTACACGCCCGATACCCGGCTGCTTCAGCCAGTTCAGGGAGACTATAAAAACTGACATTTTCGCGCTTGGGTTTACGGGAGGGACAAGACGGAAGACAGTAAATCCCTGTTGAGGCAACCGCATAAACAAACGTCTTAGCTTGAATTACCTCGCGCTTTAAAACGGCTTGCCAGTAGCTTTCCTCAAGGTTTTTTAGGGAAGTTTTTATAACAGGCATACCTAAAGCATACGATGACCTATGCCGATTCTCTATCTGAATCTTGCGCCCAAACTCTAAGCCTTAAAATTGCCCCGAGATCTGACTAGGTAGGCAATAGCCCTTAAGAAAAAATTACCCTTTTGCTTAAACAAAAGGGTAGAAAAAGATTCAATTTAAACGTGTTTTGGAAGTTTAGCTAAGGCTTAGTTACTAAATCTAAAAGGGTCAACAGGTATACAGGCTTTCTTACCTAGGCAAAGATGAACATAATAATGATCAACTTTTTCACCTGTGGTTTGTGTGATGGTATTATGAGCACCTTCTTGAGCGTCATAAAGATTGTCTCCTACCTGTTCTATCGGTGTCTTATCGGAAATATCGCTGACAACAGGCACATCCAGGGTGACGATAACATCACCTTCTGACTTATTATCGTCAGCAAACGCAAAACTAACAATCAGCAAAACAAGAAAGAAAATGAAGGGTTTGTGGTGGTTGCTTAGCACGTAGTTACCTCCAAATTGGAAACTGTGAGTTTTAGCTTACTGTAAAGGGTCTTACAAAAAATTGATTTTTGTAGTAGTTTTTAATGACCTAGTTCAATGCGCTTAACAGCAGAGCGAAAAGCTTTAACCACTTCTTTAGGATAGTGAATATTGCTGTATTTATCTAGCTCATCAAAGGCAATTTGGGGATCTAAAGCTTTTCGGTAAGGGCGATCAGTTGTCATAGCGTCATAGGTGTCTGCAACTGCGACAATATAAGCCTCAAGCAAGATGTTTTCCTGACTTAGAGCAAAAGGATAGCCGCTGCCATCAAGTCGCTCGTGGTGTTGCTCTACGATTCGCCCAGCTTCTTTCATAAAGGTGTTTGCTAACATGTCATAGCCATAACTTGGATGATTTTTGATGATACGGTACTCTTCATCGGTTAGTTTTGCGGGTTTTTGTAAAATTTCTAAAGGGATTTTTATTTTGCCGACATCATGTAAATAGGCCCCATAATCTAAAACATGCAAGCGGTGAGACTCGAGCGCTAACTCTTGACCCGTCGCATAAGAAAGCCGCTGCAACCTTAAACAGTGATCGGCAGTGTAGCCATCTTTAAGTTCAATATCTACGGCAAGTTGCAGCAAATCTTGCATTTCATGGCTAATTTCATGAAAAATGGGCTTTGAGCTGATGTATAAAAATCGTGTAAAACCTAATGCTGTAAAGATAAAAGTGTCTTGGAGTCCTTGAGTAGAACAACTGTCTCCAAGCTCGAGCATAAGCCCAGCATCGTTTTTAAGACTGCCTTCTAAAATATAATAGGTTTCGCTATGGTTGGGGTCATCTGGCGGTAAAAGGGTCAACCGCTCATTGATTTTAAGGGTTCCCTCGATCATTTCAAAACCTTTATTGGATACCATGAGATTAAGTGAGCCTGCTTTAGAACTCACAGACTCCAGATAGCCACCTTGTTGAACAATCTGCAACTGAGGATTCTGCCTTTTAGCAAAGGTTGATTGTTTTCCAATTAAGGTATTCGCCCCATTCACAGGGCTATTGTAAGCTGAACCCTATTACAGAACTATGACGAAACGTATCTAGGTTAATAGGTTGCGTTGACCACACCACCATCAACAATCAAGGTCTGACCTGTCATATAGGCAGCTTGCATAGAAGCCAGATAAACCGCTGCCGAAGCCACTTCTTCGGGGCTACCAAAGCGTTTGGCAGGGATGCTATCAAGGAGTTTGGCATCATCACCTGCATTGGGAAAAAGTTGCTGAAGTCTTTCAGTAGCGGTATAGCCAGGCCCGACATTGTTTACGGTGATGCCAAAGGGGGCTAACTCGGTTGATAGGGTTTTGCTAAAGCCAGTAACCGCAGCTCTAAAAGCATTGGACAGCGCTAGGTTAGCTACAGGGCTTTTAATCGATAAGCTCGTAATGCTAATAATTCGCCCCCAGTTTTTTGCCTTCATAGCTGGAATAACAGCTCTTGCCAGACGTACAGCGCTCATTAAGGTCAGGTCATAACCTTTAGCCCAAGCTTCGTCATCCAGGGTTTCAGCTTTGCCTGCAG
>JAHEBB010000431.1 GCA_024642575.1 Trueperaceae bacterium
TTCGCTAATCGGCTTAGAAACATCCCCTGGGTTAAACGAATAGCCAATAATAGCGCTAACATCTGAAGGAACGTTAGCAACAAGAAGGGTATTAAGCGCCGAAAGTTGTAAATCGAGCTTTGTCTCGCTTAGAACAGGAGCACTCACTTCTACACCTACAGTCGGTTCTCCCTCGAGCCTTAAATTATTCCACAGCGTTGGCACGCCCCACTGGGTTTTTGGTGCGGTTGAGAGCATCATTTCCTGATCGCTGCTGCCAGGTTTATCGGTGTCACTGGGGTCAAAGCTTGCCCCGATAGTTTGCCCGCTTACCAGTTGTATGCCTGTTAGGACAATCGCCGGGATACGCATTTCAGCGCTGTAACCTGTAGACGTTTGCTTAACTTGCCACTCGAGCACGCCGTCATAGGTTTCCCTTAATCGTCCTGGTGTCCAGATAAAAATATCAGCTGGGGTCGTGTCAAAGTTTCCTGCGCTTAAGCCAATTTGAAAGTCATCATCACTATTGCTTGCCGAATCAAAGTCTAGCTGTAACTGGGTATCAAACCAGAGTTCAACATGATCCCCGCGCCAGAGCGCTTCACCTTTATTGTTTTGCACAAGGGCATCATCCGTTATGTTAAAACCTACATAAAGATTATGCGCGTCCCAGGCGTAACAGACCTTAGCACTTAGATCATCTGGGCCGCTCCAGCTCGAGGCGTCACCAAAGCTAATATCAGCCGCCGTTCCAACACTTCTACAAGGCATGTCTCCCCAATCACTCAGATCACCATCAATGCTTAACAGGGATTGCAAGGCGCTGGCAACCAATTCCTGACCATTTTCTGCTGGGCGGAGACGCTGTTGGTCAGGGGGTAAAATCGGTTCAGTGGCAACTTCAGTAGCCTTATAGGATAAACTCAAGCTGTTGTTTCCCGCTTTTTTATCCGTTAAAGAAAATGCCGTTACACGTATATTGGCGGTTTCTGAAGCGCTTGCCCAAGAAATTCTTAGAGCGCGCTGCTCGGCACTTGCTAGATTTTCAAGGGTTTCCGTAGCAACTTGCTCCCCATCTACCACCACACTTACAGGCACGCGCGCAGCTGGGCTAAGGCCAATATTTTCAACAATGATGACGATGGCAGCGTCATCACCAGAGCCTTCAACGTTAACGGAGCGCACGCGTACATCATCGGCTCCATCAGGCTCGAGCTCATAATTCAAAATATCATCTAGGAAAATCGTGGCTACCGAAGGTACGAACCCATAAGACTGAGCCGTTTCAATGGCCCGCTTTGCCGTAGCAGGATTATCTGCATAGTCGAGCGCTAAAACAGTAAGCCCTGTTTTCTCCTTCAGGTCCACCATCTCTCCTGCGGTAAAGCTGTTATCTACCATAATATACTCAGCCTTATTAAAATCATAAGACCCTGTTAAACTTTCAAACATTAATCCATCTAGAGCATTGGCAACTTTATCTAAAAGAGCAAAGCCTCGGTTTTGCACCAGCACAGCCTCAGGGTACGTTTCATGCAAACGCCAAATGAGCTTAATCATGGCATCAGTAGTTTGAGGAAAACTTTCTATCGTGTCTACTGTGTCAAGAAAAATGCCATCAAATCCCTTAACCAGATACTCTCCCATAAGGTTTTGCATAAGCGTTTGCCAACCTTCTTGCGAAACGTCTACCATGTACGAGCCCCAGTTTTCATTAAGCGCTAGCGACCAAGTCTCATCATAGCGACCATCGCTAAACCAGGGGCGGTTTGGCTCAACCTCACCAATACTTAAGTAGGCAATAACCAGAGTTCCCCTGGCTTTTAAACTTAAGATTTCCCTCTTCGATAAGGTATCGGCTTGAATAATCGCAAGGTCATAGTTGGCTAATTCATTCAAATGACCTTGACCATAATAAACCACATAATCTTTTATCCCAGCTAGGCGTTCATGGGCAAAGGTTTGAGCCAAGCCAAAGCTTCCCAGACTCCCTAAAACAAGGCTAGCAAAATAAATCAGCAGATTTCTGGGATAAGGGAAGGTTAAGCAAAACAAGATTAGACTCCTAACTTAGGTTATTTTAGAGCTTCATACCGCTCATGGTAATGCCCTGAATCAAATAGCGCTGGGCAAAGACAAAGACAATAACCATGGGCAAGGTTGCCAGCGTTGCTGCCGCCATCATCAAGGCAAAATTACTGACAAATTGCCCCTGAAAGTAAGCAATACCCACGGATAACATTTGCATATTGGTACTGTTAGTAATAATGAGTGGCCATAAAAAATCATTCCAGGACCAAAGGGTAACCAGTACCCCAAAGGCCACAATAATCGTGCGCGATAGAGGTAAGGCCACATACCAGAAGGTCTGAAGCGGATTACATCCTTCTAAAGTGGCAGCGTCAATAAGATCTTGGGGCAAACTTAAGTAAAACTGGCGGAGTAAAAAAGTACCAAAAGCACTAAATAAACTGGGAATAATAAGACCCTGATAGCTGTCTAACCAACCAAGATATTTAAGAAGAACATAGTTAGGAACAAGCGTGACCTGTCCTGGCACCATCATGACCGCCAGTATGCCTAAAAAAAGCACGTCGCGCCCTGGAAACTTAAGTCTGGCAAAAGCAAATGCGGCAAGGGCAGCAAAAAAGACCTGACCGATTACCCTGGCTAAAGTCACAATAAAGGTATTAAAATAAAAACGCCCAAAAGGCACTTGTGCAAAAACATCCTGATAGTTTTGCCAACGCCAGGCTTTGGGTAAGAAGGTGGGGGTCGCACTCAAAATTTCCATAGGGCCTTTAAGTGAGGTTGCAAGCATCCAGACAAAGGGAATCAGTGCTAGAAAACCCGCAGCTATAAGGACAGCATGTAAGAGTCCAAAACGTAAATGGTTATAGATAATCTGATTTTGAGAGAGGAAACTTTTATTTTTTTGTTTTATAGATGAGCGCACTTTAGCTCCTTACTCATAGTGAACCCAGCGGCGCTGGAACCTAAGCTGAATAATTGTAATGACCAAGATAAGAGCAAAAAGTACCCAGGCTACCGCTGTAGCATTGCCCATGCGAAAATATCTAAAGCCTTCATCATAAATCTGATATACCACTGTGCGCAGGGTATTTGAGGCTCGCCCAGCCGTCATGGCATAAACAACGTCAAAAACCTGAAAAGCGCTAATCAGCGAAGTTACCGTAACAAAAAACATGGTTGGGCTAAGCAAAGGTAAAGTTATAAAACGAAAACGCTGCCAGCCTTTAGCGCCATCTATTTGCGCAGCTTCATAGTATTCCTTGGGTATATTCTGCAATCCTGCCAGAAAAATAATCATGCCATAGCCAGAACCCTGCCAAACCGACAAAATAACCAAGGCAGGCATGGCAAGCTTAGGATCGGTAAGCCATTTTAAACGTGGCGCGCCAAAAAGACTCAAAAACTGATTCAAGATGCCAAAGTCCGGGTTATAAATCCAGTTCCAGACGATGCCAATAGCTACCGGCATCGTTAAAACCGGCAAAAAGAAAATCAGCCGATAGAGATTGCGAAAACGCAGATTGGTATTAAGGGCAATGGCTAAAAGGAGAGAAGCCATAAGACCCAAAGGCACACTCAAGAGCGTATAGTAGCTGGTATTCCACAACGCCCTACGAAAACTAGAGTCAGCCAGTAAGTTTCGGTAATTTTCAAACCCCACCCACTGAGGAGGCGTTAAAATATCCCACTTGCTTAAACTAATAAAAAAGGAAGCGCCTAAGGCTAGATAAAAAAAGATACCAAAGCCCAGAAGCATTGGGGCAATCATTAAATATCCCCAAAGCGCCTCTTGGCGAGCTCTATGATGTTTTCTAACCTTAGGCGCCATCAGGCTACTGGCCTAAAACAGCGTTAGCGGCCGCGGCTGCATCCGCACAAGCATTATCAATGGGTCTATTGCCATTCCAGACTTCACCTAAAACTTCAGCAATTTTGTTGTTCCACTCCATACCTTGAGCGTCGGTAGGGTAGGGCACAGCGTATTTGGTTGCGTCCATAAAGACTTGTAAATTCATCTCAGGAACCGACTCAACCCAAGCTTGCTGATAACCGTTATAAGCAGGAATGACGGTACCAGATTGCGCCAAAACATTTGCAGCAGTGTCACTACCTAAAAACTTCAAGAACTTCCAGGCTTCATCAGGGTGCTTCGTTTTTGACCACATAACATTGCCGAGTCCGTGAATAATACTGGCTTGTCTTTTTGCGGTAGGAAGTGGGACAACATCAATATTAGGTTCAGCGTCAGCGTAAGTACGTGCCATCCAGGAGCCAGCAGCAATCATGGCAATGCGACCACCTGGGAAGAGCTGTGTCCAGGGGTCAAGGGATGAAGTAGTTGCACCATCGGGAGAAAGACCTTCGGCAACAAAGCTGTAAAGGTAGTTGATAGCCTCACAAGCAGCGGCTTCATCGATAAGAACCTTGCTACCATCGGCATTAATAACTTGACCATCATTGGCATAGATAAAGTTCCAGTAACCTTCTTGATCAGCCGTGGTTGAGGCTAATCCCCAATTACCATCTTTGGTCAGAGCCTTAGCAGTTGCTTTAAG
>JAHEBB010000070.1 GCA_024642575.1 Trueperaceae bacterium
GGATAGACAAAATTTAAAGCAAGGTAAGCAAACTTAGAATAAAACAAACCTATATCAAATGACTCAGTACAAAAATACTGGGTCATTTGATATTTGTGCTTAAAAACTGAGGATGGGTAAACCTATATTTGAAGGCTCATTTACGGTTTACTAGGCATGTTTTAGATCGTTAGATTGGAAGCTATGAGAGTAAAGATTCTGCAAATCTGGCAAGGGATGCGTGCAAGTTACTGGTTTGTGCCTTCCATTATGGCTATAGGGTCTATTTTTTTGGCCTGGTTTATGACCGCGCTAGATACGCAAGTGAACCGTGAATGGTTAAGTCATATCTTTTTTATCTATTTAAACCAGCCAGATGGCGCACGCTCTTTGTTATCTACTGTAGCCGGTTCGATGATTACGGTTGCGGGTGTCACGTTCTCTATTACCATGGTGGTTTTGTCGCTCGCTTCACAGCAATTTGGCCCCAGGTTACTGCGCAACTTTATGCGTGATACTGCCAATCAGGTAGTACTGGGTACCTTTATTGCAACTTTTTTATATTGCTTGCTGGTTTTGCGCAACGTGCGAACGGCTGAAGACTCGAGCTTTGTACCTCATCTGGCAATCTTACTGGCAGTCATCATGACCATTTTTAGTCTGGGTGTATTTATATATTTTATTCACCACACGGCGCAGTCAATTCAGGTTTCAACGATTGTGGCAAGTATTGGCGCTGAAATGCGCACCATGATTAAAAAACAGTACCTTGAAAAAGAGCTTTTTCCTGGCACATTAGGGCAGGCAAATGAGCTTGACGAAAAGACATTTTTAGAGGCTTACAAGGCTACATCTCTTAACATCCCAGCGCATAAGAGCGGCTATTTGCAAGTTATTGATAACGAGGGCCTGATGGCTTTTGCCAAAGAAAAAGAGGTGCTGATAAGGCTCGAGCATCAACCAGGTGATTTTATTCATGAAGGTAGCAAACTATTAAGTCTATATTACCAAGATCGTGAAACACTCAGTTTAGGCGATCTTCAAACGCGCATATTTGATAATTTTGCGCTGGGGAATTTCCGTACTCACTCACAAGACTTAGATTTTTTGTTTGATCAACTTTCTGAAATTGCTCTGCGTGCCTTATCCCCAGGTATCAATGACCCTTTTACGGCAATGTCTTGCATTGACCGTTTGACAGATGGCTTTTTACTCCTTCAAAGACGCAGTCTGCCTTCGCCTTTTCGCTTTGATGACGAGGGGAGTTTAAGAGTTATTGCGCCGCATCTTAACGTTGAGCGCTTGTTTCGCAACTGCTTTTCGCCCATCAGGCAATGCGCTCAAAGTAGTTTGCTGGTCAATCAAAAACTTTTAGATGGGTTTTATCTGATTTATCAAGAGGCGCAAGATGATTCCTTTGCCTCTCTTGTGCGAGCAGAAGCCTGGCAACTTAAACAAGATGCCTGTAAACTACTCAGTCCACAAGATTGTAGGGATTTGGAGGGGCTCTGCAAGAAGTTTCAGGGAAACAGCTCCCTCCATCTCTACCCCCTAGATTGCTATAGCCCGTGACAGCCTAAGATTGTTGCAAAGGGTTTATTAAAGCGCTACGCGCCGGCTGGCAGACTTCATCAAGCACGCTAGCCAGTTGCTCAGCCAGCTTAACCAGATTATGTTCGCGCTCTACGGCTTTGCGACCTGCCTGCCCCATAGCTATGCGTTTGGCGTCTGGCATCTTGACGAGTGCCTCGAGCGTTTCAGCAAAGGCTTTAGGGTTATTGGGTTCAAAGGTCATGCCTGAGCCCGTACGCTCTAAAATGGTGCTGTCATCGGTGGTGCTATAAAGCACGGGTTTGGCAGCTGCCAAGTAGTCATAAAGTTTATTAGGGCTACGACCAAACTTGTTAAAAGTGTCGGCTTCATGGAGGTGTACCAGTAGGGCATCAGCCCGCTCGGTGACAGTAGGAACGACCGCTTTGTCTACGGGTTCATGAAAGTGAACATGCTCGAGCTTAAGTTCCTGCGCCATTTGCATAAGCATTTCTTTTTGTTGCCCGCCACCAACAAAGAAAAAGGCGAGTTTTTCATAAAGGGCGGGGTTCGTCATTTTTAAATGTCTGGCAGTGAGTAAAACATTGCCAAGGTCATTGGCAACGCCGTGGGCGCCCATATAAACCACTTTAAAGCGGTCTTTTTCGGTTTCAAAGAGGGTTTTTAAGCTTTCGGGTAAGTCCTGCTTTTCATTTTGTTCATCTAAAAAAACACCGTTGGGTAAAGGCATAAGTTTGTCGGCTTTTATGCCGTGATTGGCAAGGTAACGGTGCAGTTTGGGTGGCACAGTCAAAATTTTATCGGCGCGCCAGTTCAGATGATTGGCTATTCCTTGCAAGATTCTATGGGTAAGACTACCTTCTTTTAAAGCTTTTAAAGCCACCAGATCATCAGGCCAGACATCACGCAGTTCCAAAATAAAGGGCGTGCGGTAGCGAGTAGACAAAACCGAACCTGCCAGACCTGAGAGCAGGTGAGGCGAAGAGCCCAAAATCACATCGGGGCGACCATATTTGCCAAAGCTGGTTTCTAGGAGCACGCTTTTAAAAAATGAGACCATGTTTTTAACGCGCTTGCTATCATTACCCTGGTAGCTAGGGGTTTTAATCCAAACAAATTTGACGCCATCATGATTGGTAGCATGGGCATTTTTGCCTTCTGAGCGGTCACGCTCTCGGGTTAAATAATCAAAGCCAGAGGCAAAGACGGTAACTTTATAGCCCATTTTGACAAGCTCGTGAGCCAAGTCGCCATGTCTAGTAATGCCTGCTGTGCCTTTAGGGAGTGCGTATTGGTTGATGATCCAGAGGTTCTGCATGATGTTGTCGTGGTCCTTCCTCTGCGAGAGGGCGTAGGTTGTGTATAGTCAGTCTAGGCGAGAATGCTAGAAGCTGCCATGACACATGACCAAGCCTGTGGGCCACGCACTTAATCTTTGCTTAATGTGAACTTTCCCACACAAGGCGCAGTACCATAAGTTATCACGATTTGTGTGCTGGGTAATTCATGTCCAAAATCTGGAAAATAAACAGCTTTTTCAAGGCTGATGGTTGCCTCTGTTTTAAGTAGAACCTTGGTCCCACCGCGCTTTATGATAAGGCCACCGTGAATAGGCTCGAGCCTGCACTCAGGATGCAGTAAAAGCCTAGCTTCCGCTTTCTGTCCAGCACCGCCTATAACTTCATCCATTACTTGAATACGTTCTGTACTTGCCTCAAAGCTACGTTTGTGAATGGGTTGACCTGCCAAGTGACTGTAGCCATTATGCTCACCCGAGAGTTGAAATGAATTGCCCGAAACTTCATAGCTTAGCCGTTTGACTTTGGCTCGTCTGGCAACCCGAAAAGCACCCCAAAACTCGCACTGGTCTTCACCCTCTAACGTGAGTGTGTTGTGGGCCTTAGTTGAGCGGGCGTAGCTACGTTTTTGCCCTTCGCTGTATTCAAAGACGCCAGTATCAACAATGATGCGCTGACCCTCAAGCGACCATTCAAAGGCAAAAATATCGCCGTGCCCATGACCTGGCAGATAATCAGGGCCTATGGGGCCGCAATCAACAAGCAAATAATCCTGATCTTTACGAATGCCGTAAAAGCCTGCTGAATCCATGGCAAACACGTTTCTTGCTTTAAGGTGTTCCCCAGTAAGGATTTCCCAGGCATCAAGGCAATCCTTGGGTTTATACGCCATGTTTAGGCCACCATCATTAAAATGACTACATAGACCATCAGGATGGGTGGTATCGGCAAGGGCTTGCGCTGCCATATTTAGGTTGCGGTAAAGCTCAGTTTTAAAAGGACTATCCTTTAAACACTGATAGCACTCGAGCAAATCGACAAAGACTTGTGCGTGGTAAGCAGGCGAGCGCTCATAGTGCAGGCCATCGGGCAAAATCTGATCTTTAAGCTCACGCTCTAAAAGCCTTGTACCAAGCTCGAGCCAGCCCTTGGCCTCATCGGTAGCAAAAAAACGCCCTGCCCAAATCAGAGCTTTTAAGTCTTTTAAGAGGTGATTGCCACAAAGATCAAGCTCTAAGTTATCTTTGAGAAAGCGCATTTGCCTAATAACTGAGTCTAAAAGTTTGAGTTTAAAAGCGTCATCTAGCTTGCTTTCGCGTAAAACATATTGCTGAAGCCAAACAACTACTCGAATCGATAAGACGAATGCGTTCCAGTTACCTAGCCAGTAGTTAGGGCCATAAGCTGGGTTTTTGGCAATCCAGTCAGAAACCAAAGTTTGAAACTCGACGTTGGAAACCTCTTCAAGGTACTCCATATAGTGCAGGTTAAAAAACCAGAGGTGCGAAGCATCTTTTATTGCCCAGTCAATATCTTGAAAGCTGCGCGTTTCATTTAAGAAACAAAAGTGGTATCGGTTGTTGTCTAGCTCGAGCCTGCCTCTTCGGGGTGGCATAAGCACTGTCACTTTGGGTTCTTGAACCTTTAGAGAGAGAATAGGGGTTCGCTCGAGCCTGTCTCTTAATTGGCTAGCTTTGCGGCTTTCGAGTTTGCGTTTGGCGGTTAAACGCAAACGTTGTAAGAGCTGTTTAGGGCGGGTGTACCCTACTGACTGAAGCAACCGTTTAAGCTTCATTTAAGCCTTAAGCGCAAAACTATTTTTCAAACCTTTTAAACTGGCTTTTTGCTTTAAAGCCTTCCCTTGAAACCAGGCATAACGCAAGCCTTCTGCCATGCCAAGGGTAATCCAGAAATATTTGCGGTTAAGTTCCGGATTGGTTAAACCGCCTACCAGATAGGCTATGAAAAAGCCGTATACCAAAAACCATTCTTCATCTTTTGAAGGGCAAAAAACCAAACGACCCAACCAGATGGCCCAAAACAAAAAGCCAATCAGACCCTGATCCAAGAGCACTTCCAGATAAATGTTATGGGGTACTTGAGGTTTAAAAGCATAGTAATAATCAATGTCAAATTGGGCATCTTCAAAGTCTTGCAGGCTGACCGTATATTCATAGTTGCGAAAGCCTACACCGCGGATGGGGTGTTTCTTAAATACAGCGCTACTTACTTTCCAGATGCTTAAGCGACCCGCCCCACCAGACTCGAGCGCGCTACCTGCTCTAAAGGCGACAAATTCGCTTACGGCTGGCACTTGTGTAAGCATAAAGCTACTAAGCAAAATAACTGCAACTAAGCCTAGCCATTGTTTTAGGCGTAGCCTTGGAATATAGGCAATAGCCAACCCCCCTAAAACGGCTAGCCAGGAACCTCTTGTACCAGATGCCAAAATAGCCATTGCAAAAAGAGCTGTAAACAGCGTGAAGAGCCATTTTTTATTGCTGGGTTTTCCGTAGAAAATGGTGTAAAGAGAATTAAAAAGCGCAGGAATAAGATAAAAAGCAAAATGCTCAACGCCTTGACCTTCTAAACCAGAGGTTCGGGTATCTTGCGAAAAACCACTGGGCCCGATACCTGTCATAAAGTTAATCAGACCTAAAGACGCCAAAACAACAGCGCTCATGGTGTAGTAGTTCAAGAGTTTAGGCACAATCGTTTTATCACGAGAGACAAAATCGGCAACTAAAAGTGCCATAAAAACCAGTTGTAAGAGTTGGAAGTAAGCACCCAAACGTGGCTCTATCGACCAGCTGATACTGATAAATGCCCAGGCCAGCCAGAGCCAAGCTGCCAAAGGTAAAACGCGCAAATTGACCCTAAACTGACGGTGAAACAAATAAGTGGCAAAAAAGATAAGCCCCGCCAACCGTGTTGGTGTGCCTAAAATAGGCAGAACCACAATTTCTTCAAAAGGAATGAAAACCGCAAATAAAACCAGAGCCGCAAAAGGGCGACTAAAGAAAATAGCAAAAAATATAAGACCCACCATAGCCGCCGCCAAAAGCGGAAGCTTATTTAGGTAAAGCGCAGGAAGAACTGCCAGTGTGGTGAGAAAAGTGGCAGCAATTAGGATGCCTGCTTTAGAGTTTAGACCGCTAGGTAGCGTCATGCTTGCCTCTTAAAAGCTCGAGGTAACGCTTAGCAGATGCCTCGAGCGAAAAGACCTCAGCCCGTTTTTGCAAAGCAGCAGCGTCCCAAGGTGTTTTTAAACTCTCTTGCATAGCCTGGGCTAATGCTACCGGGTCAGCTACTTTGACCAAATGCCCATACTTGCCAGCCTCTAAAATTTCAGCAGAACCCCCTGGACAATCGGTTGCGACAACGGGTTTGCCAAGAGCAAGTGCCTCAATTACCACGGTAGGTAAACCTTCCCAGCCCGATGAAGAGACAAAAACATCTGAGCGCTTTAGATAAGCATAAGGATTATCAAGAAAGCCGGGTAAGCTAACATCATCTTCTAAACCAAGTTCTTCAATTAAGGCTTCTAAACCTTTACGGTCTTCGCCTTCGCCTAAAATGAGCAGTTTTGCCTTTTGCCTTACACGTACTTGGGCAAAGGCGCGTAGCAAGCTGAAATAGTCTTTTTGCTCAGTCAAACGACCAATCGAAATAAACACAGGGTCATCTTGAATAAAAAAGGGATGCTCTACTTCTTCTTGAGCGCGGCTTAGCATATCTAGGCTAAAAACGGGGTTATAGGCAACAGCAATCTTTTCGCTTTTTAAGTTCAAATGCGTAGCTGTGTCATCAGCAACTGCCCGTGAAACGGCGACAATATGATCAGCTAAAGGATAGCTAAAGCGGCAGAGTTCTCTGATAATGCGTTTTTTGCGCGGGCTTTGAGCATGATCATCTTGACTCATAGCCGTATGCAAGGTCACCACAATTTGCGTGGGCACCCTAGCTAATTTTTTTACCCAAATACTGCTGATATTGACATGATTATGCGCCGTAATCAGCGCATCAGGTTTTTCTTCGCGCAAATAAGCATAAAATTTCCTTAAGCTTTTCTTGGTACTGCCCTCACCGATAAAAAGCCTGACGCCTTTGGGCACTTGCTGCATCAGGAGACCTTCGTTTTTGGTTAAGAAAAGGTCAACCTCAACGCCTTCAGCCATAAGAGCTTTGCTCAGATTGATCGCATAGCGACCTATACCACTCATAAGCAGTTCGGGAAAAATGCAAATGCGTTTTACAGGGCTTGTAGGGCTAATATTAAGAAGCATCAAAAAACCTCTTGGTTTAAATGGGAGCTGCTAGGCTTAGCCTGAACAATATGATTGGCAAGAAAATTGGCGTAGCTAAGAAAGTCTTTATGCTCGAGCTTTTCAGCAATTGGCATATGACTTAAATCTCTTGCTAGAACCTCAGGGTCAACCTCAACAGATTCATCTAGCAGAGCCGCCACAAAGGTTTCAAGTAAAGCTTCATCAGGCTTAAAGCTATCAAAGCCTTTAATAAGCTCAGGTAAATCTTCATGGCTTTTAGCCCTGACAACAAGCGGTTTTAAAAAGGAATAAAAGACGTCACCCAGAGTAATTGCAGGCTTACCCATCAGCATTGCTTCCATGCCTACTGTGCTATTAATCGTCACAATTCCTTTAGCATTAGCAATAAGATTTCGACTGCCTGTATGCGGGTAGATAGACCGAGCATTGGGCATTTGTGCAATACGGCGGTAAAACTCGAGCGGCTTTTTCCCAACACTCTGCGGATGTTCCTTAATATAAAGGCAGGTATCGGCAGGGAGACTTTGAGCTACATTTTGGACTACGGCAATTTGATTGGTTTGATAAGGCGCATAAAGGAGTAAGGCTAACTCAGGTTCTAAGTGAAGAGGGAAAAAGACATAGGGCTCATCTTGCGGTGAAGAAAAATAGTTGCCAAATTTAAGTCTGAGATTACGGTACTCTATGCCTAAGCGAAAGACTTCGTACTCAAGCTGCGAAAGGTTGTAAATATCTTGATATTTGTGCCTATATATGCCCTTAGCCTGCCAGCGCAAGCGGGCAATTTTGGCAAGGCGTTGCATGATGTCTTTGGGGCGAACTGCTTTTTGGTACTCTCCCACCTTAACGTTTTTGATATAAGGCAGAACCAGGTTACCTTGCCTGAAAGACGCAATGACCTCTTTAGACTTACTTTGATTGGGGCTTTTAACCCCAGATTGTAAAGCAATCAGGCGGGATTCGACATTTTGTGCTTTGCTAAACACCGTATCAATCAGCGTGTGATACGAGCCTATTTTTGAAGATAGCGGCACGATGACAGGTATGCCTCTTGCCTTAGCTACCCGCTCTAAAATCAGGGCAGAGGACGGCCCAACATCTACGCCAACATAAACAATAACATCGGGTTTGGCTTTATCGAGAAAGCGTTCGGTCATTTGAAAACGTGTTTGAATGTGCTTAAGTAGCAGCTCTCTAGAATGCTCTGTGCCATAAGAAAAGAGATAATTGGCACGCTTCATGGTTAAAAAGCGGTCCTGACTCACATAATGCCAGAAAGGTAAGCCGTATTTGGCTTCGATATTCTTAATAAACTGGGGCTCTAGTTGGGTTTGAAGTGCAGCCTTATACATCTGAGTTTCAGAAAGGAGATGTTCAAATAAACCCTGGGTTTCTGTCGCAAGGTAGCTTTGTTCAGGTTGTTCACGGAAGCTGAGAGCCGAAAATTGGTTTGCCAAATTGTCTTTGTAGTAAAGAGCCAGTGCATGTGCCAAGTGCGCATCTTCTATACGCTGAACGTAAAATAAAAGATTCATAGCGTAGCTGATTTCCAATTGGGTTCAAACATGGAGTGCCTAAAAAGTGGAAGCGACTCATTTATAGGGGGCAAATGAAAGCAAATTTCAGCAGTGGTGGGTTTAGATTGTTTTAAAACCATAGTTATTCAAGCTTAGAAAGCAAGCTTAAGTGCTCACCCCTAGTGTAGACAAAAACAAGCGGAGACGCAGTGATACTTTCCTAAGTTCAGTTTGTAAGAAGGTGCTCACTGGCTCACCACCGAATGAGTTTTGGAATCTGCAAGAAAATCAGCCAGCACTTCATGTTCATCACTATACATATAGATGCTTTCAGGTAGCTTCTCTAAGTTTTCTGTCCAGATTTTTAATTGCTCAGGGCTAATCGCCTGAAGGGCTTTAATCACCTCTTCGGGTTTGGAAAGCTCAACTGACAGGCCAATATTAAGGGCTTCAACGACTCGAGCGTCTTCGGTACCTGCCTGACAAATCATGGGCTTCTTAAAAAAACAGGCTTCATAAAAACGATTTGTTCTTGCCCACTTCCAATTGGCAACGGGGCGATTCTCTTCAAAGGGGTAGCAAGCCCAGACCAGTTCAACCTGTTCATAAATGTTCGCTAACTCATCGGGTGCAAGGTAAGTGCCGCCATACGTCAAATTTTCCTGCTTGTCTGCGGCCTCTTTTAAGTCATGTTCACTAAGTCTTAAGGGCGACCTTGGAAAACCTCTTAGATAAACTGACATGCCCTCTTTTGCCAGCTGGTTCACGATTTCCCAGGAGCGCGGACAGCGTAAAACACCAAAATAACCCAGACGGTAGCTGGGCTTTGCTAAGTCTTGTTCAGCAATAAAGCCAGGCTCGAGCTTATTTTCAATTACCTGATAAGGCACCGATAGCTTTAAAATCCCCTTATAAAAATGCTCATAGTAAGCCTCAGAGGTCAAAATGAGTCGGTCAATGCGCCGCACCAAAAAAGCTTCGAGCGCTCGAGCTAGTCTTGACTTTAGTTTGCTGCCCAAAAGCACTTCCCTAATGTCTCCCACCTCATAAAGCAAGGCCACAGGTTTACCCAGAACCAGTTTGACAAGCCAGGCTAGAAGCAGCATATCTAAACCAAAACAATAAAGCGCGTCCGTTTTTCTGGCGTATTGCCAGATGGTAGGTAATGCCTTAAAAAAGGGCAAGATTCTTTGGAGGTAATTGTTATGACTAAGGCTGCCCAGAGATTTATAGCCGATTTTGGGTTTGCCAGGATAATAAGGGCGCTCAAAAGCCAAGACTTCGATGCTTACGTTAAGGGCCGTTAAGGCCTCCATACGTTTTCGGTAACGCACATGCGTAACCACCGGGAGTAAAAAAAGCGCTCGAGCGTTTGACCTTTCTAAGGATGGTTTCTCTTGGGGCAAAGGAGATCTCTCCATAGTGTTTATCATTAAATCTTCTTTCTCAGAAGCTAGCTTGCTTTAACGAGACAAGCTAAGATCTCAAGTTAAGCTCTTTTTAGCCTATTAAAGCCAGATCTTGCAATAAGAAAAGTTAAACTGCGTTGCTTAGCTAAAGTGCTAGTGATGCTTTTCATTGTGCCAATAGGTAAAACCTTTGGGGGCTAGGTTAAAAGATGGCAAGAGTCTGACACTTTTATCATTTCGGCAATTGCGCTTGACTTTTGCCTTTAAGAAACCTAGCTTAGTAGCTATGGCTTTGTCCAGTAAGTTTGTTCTTGGCTTTTTACTTACCTTATCTCTTAACGCTTGTATCCCTGCTACAGGACAACAGTTCAAGCCTTTTTTAAGTGAGAGCACTGCTATTTACACGCTAGCAACACAAAAAGCCATTGATACCTTTAAGCGCCCCATTGCGGGGGGAGTTTATGACAAAACAGTTGATAAGACTTTTATCACCTGGTTAGGTGAAAACTCAAATTCGTACGTTCAGGCGTTTGAGCACACTACAGGTACCTGGACAGTGCCCAAGCTTGTTGGTCAGGTTACTAACAGTAAGTATTTTGAAGGTACCGATAGTCATAATTATCCGCTGCTTATTCAGGCAGATGATGGGCATTTGCTGTTATTTTACGCCGAGCATAGCAGTGAATTGCGCTTAGCGCGTGCTATAGAACCTCATAGTATGGATGCCTGGACAGATACCGCCATTCCTGAAGGGCTTACGGCTTCGTATCCCATTCCTTTAAAAACCAAAAGTGGAGATATTTATGTATTTTTTCGTGAATCCTCTTTTTTTATTGATAAATCGCTTGTTGCTGATGACCGACCTATGCAGTACATCTTAAGCATCGATAACGGCAAAAGCTGGAGGACTTCAAAAAGCATAACGGGCGAAACTATTGCGCTTGGTTCCTGGAATAGAGCGGATAATCTTGATGAAATTTATATGGGACAGGCGCGCTACCAGCCTCGTATGGGTTTTGCTCATGAGCGTATTCACCTAGTCTGGACTTTGGCGGGCGGAGGCCCAGAAGGTTCCAAACATGACCGCTATCACAAAGATGTGTACTATGCTTATTTTCGCCCTAGCAATAAGCACTTTTACTGTGCGGGTGGCAAAGATAAAGGTAAAAGTCTAGATGCTCATGAAATGAGGGATTGTTTGGTTGAAGATAGTGGCCCCTTAAATAAGGCTAGCCCTCAAGCCGTGAGTTACATTCAACTGGTGCATTACACCGATAAGGCTAACCCCATTGTTATTTATGAGCTGAACCAAGGCGATAGTAGTAGGGTTCGCTCAGCTACCTGGATAGGCAAAAACTGGGTCTATAGTGATTTGCCTACCGAGGGTTTTATCTTAGATATGGAAAAAACAGGCCCAGAGAGTTTTAGCTTTTATGCGGGGCAAGGGCAAATTTTTGCTTATAGCACGCCAGATGCTGGGCAAAGCTGGCAATTTGACTATAGTTTCTCCTTACCTGACAATAAACGTGTGCTTAAGCTAAATGTCATTGATGACCATAAAGAGCCCGCGCATTTTTTAATAACGGAAGCAACGAGCAGCAGTTTTCCAAGTGCGGATGTTTTTATAGCAGGTAAACCTACCTGCATTCAGCTAGGTAAGTTTCATATTAGCAGTCCTGACGGTAACTACTTGGGGATTTCGGCAAGCAATGCCCTAACGCTTAGTCATGATGTAGGAAAAGTTAGCCAGTGGCAGATTCATAATACAGAGGGCTACTGCACGTTAACCAATGAAGAGGGTAATAAAAGCTTAAATCTAAAAGATAATCTGGCGGCTAAGTGGTTAATTATAGGTGCTGCAAAGGGACGGGCGCAGTTACAAGAAGCTAACTCTGGGCTTTACCTAAAAACCGATTTAAGCTTTGGCGCAGAAGATGAAAAGACGTTTTGGACGCTCGAGCCTCTCAAGTAAGTCCTCTAGACGCTTTTAGGGAAGGGTTAGCTTGATTCGTGTAACACCTAGAGCTATTTGCCTTCAACCCAAGTACAAGGGTTAGGAATCATTAAAGGGTCAAATTTCCTTTCCATCGTTTATGAGTTTGGATGATAGCCCTCAAGATAACCCCGCGCCTGTAAATTAAACATTTGTGCATAGGTTCTGCCTTGAGCTAAAAGTTCTTCGTGAGAACCCGATTCGCTGATGATGCCATTCTCTAAGACAATAATTTTGTCAGCAAGCCTGACGGTACTAAAACGGTGTGAAATGAGCACAGTAATTCTCCCCTTGGCCTGTTTTCGCAAAGCTTCTATCACTTCAAACTCTGCATTAGCATCAAGGGCAGCTGTGGGTTCGTCAAAAATCAGCACAGAGCCATCTCTAAAGTAAAGCCGTGAAAGCGCAAGGCGCTGCCACTGACCGCCTGAAAGGTTTTGACCCCCGGTAAACCAACGCCCTAACTGGTTTTCATAGCCTTGAGGCAGCGCTTCAATAAAGGTTTTTGCGCCAGCTTTTTGGGTTGCAGTTTGCAAAAAGGGCTCGACATCTGAGTCTTCACTACGAGCTAGGGCAATATTTTCTTTAACCGACATTTGATATTGACCGAAGTCTTGAAAAATAATGCTCATTTTTTTCTGCAAACTGCTAGGGCTAAACCGACTTGCCTCGAGCCCATTAATTAAAATCCGTCCACTGGTGGGTTCATAAAGCCTTGTTAATAGCTTGACAATCGTGGTTTTCCCGGCACCATTTTCCCCTACTAAGGCAAGCGCTTGACCCCGTTTTACCGAAAAAGAAACATCGCGTAAAACATCTTTATCGGTAAGAGGATAACGAAAACTAACCTTTTCAAAGCTAATGTCTTCAATTTCAGCTTCCCAGGTTTCCCCAAGATCCAAGTCCCTTGCGGGTAACTCGAGAAACTCAAAAAGATTACGCATATATAGCAAATTCTGATAAATGCCAGTAAAGCCTGAAAGCAAATTGGCAAACTGGTTTTGCAGTTGGGAAATCCCCTGCATAAACAAACCAAAGTCACCCACCGTAATAAGCCCAGCAGCAGCCCTTCGCAAAACCATAAGGGTGGCTAGGCCAATAAAACCGACTGAGCCTAAAGAAGCTAAGAGCCCCCAGCCACTGCGTCTTAAAATGATTGACCTAAGTTGATCTCTAAATTTTTGATAATAAGCTTGCCAGCGCTCCAAAAGGTAAGCTTCAAAACCAAACAAGCGTACCTCTTTCATAGCTGTGTCGCTCGTCAGGAGTTGCCCTAAATAATTTTGTTTTCTTGCGTCTTGGGCTTGCCTTCGTAACATACGGTAGCCTTCGGTACCAAAGCGATTATTAACCCAAATACTAGGAAGGGTTGCCAGTAATACCAGGGGAACCACCGTCCAACCAAGTTGCGACATAAGAGCGCTGACAGAGACCAGGGTAATAACTGCTTGAAAAAGGGTAATGATTTGCGTAAAGACCCCAAGGGGGCGGCTTCCAACCTCGCGGAAGGCTACTTGCAAACGGTCATAGGTTTCTGAATCTTCAAATTGTTGCAGCTCTAACTTAGTAGATTTTTCCAAAATACGCCTGCTAATACGGTTTTGCAAAGTGTCACCTAATAGGTCACGGTTAGCCGTTTGGAAAGTAGAAAAAAGGCTCGAGGCTACATTGATAGCTAGTTGGATAAACAAGAGTTTTAGCAGCTGTCCAAAAGCCACATCAACACTACCCAACTGCCCTCCTATGGCACTGGCTACGGCATCTAACAAAAGTTTACTAATCCATAAGGTGGCAACCGGTATAAAGGCTTGGATCAAACTTAGTAGGCCAATAAGCGAGGTTTGCAGGGGATTGGCTTGCCAAACCAAACCTAAGGTGCTGAACAAATCACGTACATTACTTTGCCAGGGAATCGCCTGCATAGGTTTGGGTTCAAAAGGGGCTCGAGGGGGTCGCACCAGCTAAGTCTAGCTCGTAAAAAAGGTTCAAAGGGTATAAGGCAAACGCATTTGGCAAGCAAAGAAACGCCGAGAAGTTGAGGCAAGCAATAACATCTATGAAGCGGTTGACCTCTTTCAGGTCTTTCCCAAGCAAATAAGGCAAGCTAGATGCAAAAAGGCAAGCCAGAAAAAGGAACGACCTATCATTTCTGGCTTTGGTATTCTAAAGTAACTTAAACATTAAGGAGAGAACCATGTATCAAACCGACATGTACGAAGGCATGATGGCAGAAACGGTTAGCTTACAAGGCGCAAATCATGACCTGATAAATGCTTACATGGCACGTCCCTTGGGCCCTGGCCCTTTTCCAGGCATGGTCATCATTCACCATATGCCTGGCTGGGATGAGTGGTACAAAGAAACAGCTCGAAAATTTGCCCATCATGGCTATGTGACCTTAGCGCCAAACCTTTACTTCCGAGCAGGTCACGGAACCGTTGAAGATGTCGCTGCTAAAGTAAGAGCTGAAGGTGGCGTTGCCGATGAACAAGTCATGGGTGATCTTCAAGGAAGTCTTGATTATCTGTGCTCCTTAGCTTATGTAAGTGACAAGGTAGGGGTTTTTGGCACCTGCTCAGGTGGCAGACAAGCCTTTTTAGCAAGCTGCCGAATTAAAGGATTTGACGCGGTTGTCGATTGCTGGGGAGGGCGTGTGGTTATGGCCGAGGCAGATTTAAGCCCCAAATACCCGGTCAGTCCACTTGATTACACCAAAGATCTCAGCTGCCCTCTTTTAGGCATCTTTGGCAATGAAGATCATGGCCCTACCCCTGAGCAAGTAAACCAGCATGAGGCAGAGCTAAAAAAGTACGGCAAGAATTATGAATTTCACCGCTATGACGATGCCGGACATGGCTTCTTTTATCATCACCGACCTAATTATCGGCAAGCTCAGGCGGTAGACGGTTGGCAAAAAGTCTTTTCATTCTTAGAAACACATCTACATTAATACCAAGCAGAATTGATGATGGTACATCATCAATTCCGATCTTTGATCGTAGGTTCAAACGAACTAAGTATTATTACACTGGTTTTTCAGGTCGCTATGAGTTACTTAAATCCCCTAAAGGAGTTTATTTATGTGCACTATGATTACTAATACCATCAAAATTGAAGGAAGTGGCAAGGGACTTCAAGGCTGGTTCCCTTTAAAAGCTGCCAATGTTTCTTATGACCATCCTTTTAATGCGCCCTTTGAGCATGCTTTAAACATAGATTTTGTCAATGAAGCCCAAGGCCCTGGGGCAAGGGTTGCTGTAGAACTTAGCGTAGAAGCTGCCAGAGAACTCATCAGAACAATAGAAGCTGTTTTAAAAGTGGCTGATGAGGGTGGGCATATTGTTTAAGCGCTTTTGGCAGGCATAGCTAAGGTTTTAGCTTATCTAGTCCTAAATCTCTAAAGTAAGTTTCTCTGAACCAAATTCAGACATATTTAGATTACCCTCTTGACTTGACGAATTCCTTCGTCTATACTCTTTTTGACGAAGGAATTCGTCAAATGCGCGCATTTTATCACCTTGCAGTTTGTCGAAATCCCCTTAACTTAAGGAGGTGTCATCATCACAAACTGTCTTTGGGGCAGGGCCCTATTTATGGGGTTTTGTTCAAACGAGATGATACCTCCTACAGGAGAGTTTATGGCTAGACCCAAGAGTACAGAACCTACAGAAAGAGAATTTGTCATTCTCGAGATTCTCTGGCAGCGTGGTCCCAGTACCGTTCGAGATGTTTATGAAGCCTTGAGTGAATATGAAAAGGTAGGGCGTACCTCAGTTCTTAAAATGATGCAGATCATGTTTGAAAAAGGTTTAGTCAAGAGAGATGAGTC
This sequence comes from Trueperaceae bacterium, assembly GCA_024642575.1. GTDB lineage: Bacteria > Deinococcota > Deinococci > Deinococcales > Trueperaceae > JAHEBB01. The sequence continues at coordinate 15,866 of JAHEBB010000070.1, forward strand.
TGAGTTTAGCCACATCTACACGGCTGTCCAAGAGCAAGAGGAAATGCAAACCCAAATGGTTGGGCGGTTTATGGAAAAAGTCTTTGGTGGTTCAGCTTTGAGTCTTATGACTCGAGCGCTTGCAGCCAAAGGCGCTTCTAAAAAAGACAGCGAAAAAATCCAGAAACTTTTAGAAGAAATGGAAAAAGATCATGATAGCTCTAAGTGATGTGATCGTTACCCCAGTTATTCAAACCCTCGGTTGGACACTCATACACTTTTTTTGGCAAGGAAGTCTCGTTGCACTGATATTTGCAGCTTTACTTTATGGGCTAAAAAGCTCGAGCCCTTCTGTACGCTACCGCGTTAGTTGTATAGGCTTAAGTCTAATGGTGTTAGCACCTATTGCAACCTTTGTATATCTGACACCCATTATTAAACCTGTGTATCAATTTACAGAAACGCCGCAAGCTGCAAAGAAGCCTTTGGCTTCATTAACAAACCAAGCAAGTCCTGAAAAACCATTAACAAGTAATGTGACCGAAATAAGCACGAAAACTCCGAGCCAAGTGACCAGAGTGGCTAATTCAATACCCACCTTAAACTCATTCAAGGATTATTTGCCTTGGTTGGTTACCGTATGGCTTCTTGGGGTCATTGCTTTATCTGCCCGTCTTCTGGGTGGTATCTGGCTAGTCCACAAACTTCGTACCAGAGCTACCAAACCTGTGTCAGAGGCGCTCGAGTCCAAACTGCGTGACCTCTCAGGGAGTTTACAAGTCACTAAAAATCTGCGCTTGCGTGAATCTCTAGCGGTTCAAGTTCCGGTTGTGATTGGCTGGCTAAAACCAGTGATTTTACTGCCCAGTAGCGCACTTACGGGCTTAAGCTTGAAACAGCTCGAGCTCATTCTGGCTCATGAACTTGCCCACATTCAGCGCAATGATTATCTGGTTAATCTGTTGCAAAAAATGACTGAGACCCTGCTTTTTTATCATCCTGCAGTGTGGTGGATGTCTGCTGTCATTCGCCAGGAACGCGAAAACTGCTGTGATGACTTGGCGGTGGCGCTCTGCGAGGGTGACAAACTGACATATGCTAAAACCCTTTCACTATTGGATGGTCTACGCCCTTCGACGCAAATTGCGCTGGCTGCCAATGGTGGCTCACTACTAAAGCGCATCCAACGCTTAGCAGGTAAACCCAGTGATATGACTAATCCTATCCAAGGGTTTGTAGGGCTTTTAATCCTAGTTGTGCCCTGGTTGGTACTTTCTGTAGCTTCAGCGCAAGCAAAATTGCCAGTACAAATTGAACAAAATATAGATACCTTTGTAAAGGGTCGGTTAGCAGCGTGGAATGTACCCGGTATTCAAATAGCTGTGGTGCAAGATGGCGAACTGACTTTTAACAAAGCTTACGGTCTTGCTGATGTAGAAAATAATCGCGCTATGAAGGTTGATACGCCATACAACTTGGTTCGGGTAGCTGGATTGTTAACGCAATTGCTGCCATGCAACTTGTCGAGCAAGGAAAGTTAGATTTGGATAAGAGT
>JAHEBB010000432.1 GCA_024642575.1 Trueperaceae bacterium
AAAGCGCTGAAAGCCGTAACCATGCGTTAAGCTGCCAAGTAACCAGAGCACTAGAAGCCCGCCATAGGCCGCAATGATAAAAGCGCCTCGAGTCAACCAACTCTTCCACTGAGGCCGCGTAAATATCTTGTAAAACCGTCCTGGATGGGTTAAGTCCCAGATAAGTAGACCGCCGGTAGCTGCCAAAAAGAGCCCTGCAACGATAGGCGCAACCCACTGTGCTAAGACGCTTTCAATAGGCAAAACGCCTAAAAGAACCATGAGCGGGATAAAGAACATAGCGCCAGCGGCAATGCTTTTGGTCCAGGTATAAAGACTTACTCGGTGATCCCAAGGGCGTTTATGATTAAAGTCATAGGCCAGCAGCGAGGCCGCACTGTTGTTTGTTGCCCAACCGGCGGGCATACCGCTAACAATTTTGCCTTTTTCCAGATTATTGCTTTGCTCACTCCACTGAAAAAGACCGCCCTCTGGGGTCTGAGCTGCCAAGGGGTCAAGGGTAGACTGATCTATACCTACGTAGTACATTTTGGGCTTGGTGTTTTTTTCAGGTCGGCGTACATTGACGCTTTCTCGACCTACCAGCTCTGCAACTTTACTGGTTGGGTCATTTAAGTCGCCTATTAAAATAGCCTCAGCAGGACACACGGTAACGCATGCAGGCTCGAGCCCGACATCTAGCTTATGGGCACAGAAATTACATTTTTCCGCACTGTTATCTACAGGATTTATAAAAATGGCGTCATAGGGGCAAGCCGCAATACAAGCTTTACAGCCAATGCAAACATCTTTATCAAAATCAACAATGCCGTCTTCACGCTGATACATAGCCGTTACTGGGCAAGCCGTGACACATGGCGGGTTAGCGCACTGATTACAACGGGTTATTTGAAAATTGCGCCGAGTATCTGGGAAAACGCCTGTTTCAACTTGTTTGACATAGGTGCGCGTAACCCCTAAAGGAACCTCATTTTCACTTTTGCAGGCCACGGTACAGGCATGGCAGCCTATACAGCGGGTTTGATCTAATACTTTTATCCACTGTGGTGGTGGGTTAAATTCGGGCTCGAGCTCTATGAGTTGCACCTAATACCTCGCTTTTGATTTGCAAAAAGACCTGTGATAATAAGCTTAGTTTAAAGCCCTCAAGATATAATCTCAAATAATTTGTATGGATAGAGATATAAATAAAAGTTATACTTAGTCATGCGCATTGAAGCCGATCATCTTATAACCTTTGCCTTGGTTGCCAAAACTCAAAATTTAAGCAGTGCTGCTCAGGAACTTTATAAAAGCCAACCAGCTATTTCCGCACAATTAAAACGCTTACAGGAGGCTGTGGGTGAACCCTTATATATAAGGCATCGCTACGGCATCAAACTCACAACAGCTGGTCAGGCTCTCTTGCCTTATGCCCAAACCCTTATGCGCACGCTCGAGGGTGCAAGGCAATACAGCCAGGAGTTAAAAGAAGGTCAAACAGGTCATTTAAGCATTGCGGCCAGTACCACCATTGCTATGTATTATCTACCTAAGCAACTCAAGCGTTTTCAAAGTTTAAAACCTGCCATTGACTTGCGTCTTATTGCCTGTAATACCCAGGAAGCTTTGCACTTGCTAAAAGAAGGCAGCGCTGACCTGGCGCTGATAGAAGGTCCAGATACCACAAGCGGGCTCGAGCTCAGGCAAATTGCAGAAGATGAGATTATGCTCGCCGTTTCACCTGAGCATCCTTTATGTCAAAAAGAAAGCCTAAGCCTTGCAGATTTAGAGGGGCTAGAGGTAGTAAGAAGAGAGCCTGGCTCAGGTACAAGAGCTGTCGTTGATGCGGTGCTAAAACCAGCTAATATTAACCCTAAAACGGTACTTGAGGCCAAAGGGGTTGATGCAGTCAAAGAAGCCGTTTTACAAGGCTTTGGTGCAGCCTTTTTATCGAAGTTAGCGCTCGAGCGCGAAGTCAAGATGGGGCTTATTAAGGCACTTAGAATTGCTGAAGGTTTAAAACGCCCCTTGAGCATGGTCCATCAGCGGCTCGAGCTCTGTTCTCAGGCTACAAGGTCATTTATTACCTTTATACAAGAAACGTCTGAAGCTGACTAAACGCTTGCCTCGGCTGCCATTACCACATTCCGCAGTAACATCGCTACCGTTGTCGGCCCAACCCCGCCTAATCTTGGCGTAATATAGCTGGCAACTTTGCCCACTGACTCGGCAACATCGGGCAGTAAGCGTTTCCCCTGCCAGGTTATGCCCCCACTAATGACGACTGCGCCAGGTTTAACCATCTCAGGCGTAAGCACATTTGGACTACCTACCGCAGCAATGACAATATCGGCTCGCCTTGTGTAGTCAGCAATATTCTTAATACCCGAATGAACCACTGTTACAGCGGCATTGGCTCCCTTAGCTTTCATGCTAAGTAAGAGCGCCATTGGGCGCCCAAGAGTCGGTCCGCGGCCCACCACGACGACTTCTTTACCTGCCACCTCAATGTCATAGTGAATAAGCATTTCTCTAATACCTGCCGGCGTTGCAGGAATCGGGCCAGGTTCTTGCAAAACCAATTTCCCTAAATTCGTTGGGTGAAGGCCGTCGGCATCTTTTGCTGGATGAATACGTTCCATTGCCTCAGCAAAGTCAAATTGATCAGGTACAGGGTATTGAATAATATAGCCATGTATCTTTGGGTCTTGATTAAATGCCTCAACCGCGGCAAGTAAATCAGCCTGAGTAGCTGTTTGAGCAATCTCTTTATGAAAAGAGGCAATCCCAATCGCCTTAGCCGTCTCATGCTTTTTTCTGACGTAGCCTTGACTTGGGGCGTCATCACCGACCAAAATCGTAGCAAGTCCAGGTCTGACACCTTTCTCTTTTAGTATAGCAATCCGCTTTGCTAAATCAGCAAAAACAGCATCAGCAACTTTTTGACCTTCTAGTAATTTTGCAGACATCTTTCACCTCAGATAAACAACATATTCTACTGACTTTAAGAAACTTCTGGTCAGCAATCTTAAGCCTTAATGCTTAGTTTCTTTTTTAAACAGTCTTGATTTGCCTAGATACCAATTGCTCTTTAGGTAATAATCATTGTAAAGAAGTTGCACAAAGGCTGCAAAAGGTATGGATAAAAGAATGCCCCAAAACCCGAGCAAAGCCCCACCCGCCAGCACTGAAACCAAAACGGTTACCGGGTTAACCGAAATACTTTGCGAAAGCAAAATCGGCGCGAGAACATTACCATCTAAACCTTGAATAATCGCCATGATGATAAAGGTAATTAAGGCTGGCACCCAGCCTACCGTTAAAGCTGACAAGGTAGCGAGTATCGTGGCACCTGCGGGGCCAATATAAGGTATGGGGTTTAAAATAGCAGCCACAAAAGCAATCGCTGCCGCCTTAGGTACTTGTAAAATAAGCAAAACAATCCAGACAACAAAGCCCACAATGATAGACTCAAGTACCTTTGCCCTAATATAGCCACCTACTGATTTATCTAGCTTAACCGTTAGCTCTTTTATAAACGCACGATGCCTTTCGGGGAAAAGCTGATAAAAACCTAGTTGAAGTTTTCGGTAACCCGAAATGATAAAAGCTGCCAACGTAACAATAACAAGTCCACGCCCCAAACCTCCAAATACAACTTTGACAGCATCTCTAGCCAGAGAAACCAAATTACCTGTTTGATTTCTTAACCAAAGCGCAAAATCATAACTCTGACCTTTAAAAAGCGAACTCAAGCTAGGAACTTCGTCCCCAAAAAACACTTTGAAGCGCTCCGGCAAGTTTGCTAAAAATGCCTGTTCCCAGATATCAAGCCTGTTGGGAAAGTCTCGAGTCACAAAAGGTACCAATTTTGAAGGGGCTATTAATTCTGACAATTGCAGCAAAATATCACCAACCAATATCGTACCAATGACAAAAAAAATCAAAATAAGCAAAACCGTAAGGGCAACACTCAGCCACCTTGCGACCAGTCGGGCGCGCTCGAGCCTTAAAACTAAGGGCTCAGCCAAATAGGCAATCAAGTAGGCAATCAAAAAGCTACCCCAAGCTATCCGAGTAGCTCGAAATAAAATGAAGACAAGATAAGTAGACCCTATAATAAAAAGGACACGCAAATAAATATTGTCCCAAACACGCCTAAACGTATCCAGCATTTTTCCCTCGATTTAATAATAGACCTTTGAAATAGAGCATATATCTATCAAGCACTTACCTTACTTTACCTGACTGAAACTCTCGTGTGTAAAACCCACTATATTGCTTAATCCAAGTTTCTGTGCAATTAGGACTTGACAGGTTTTCAATGACTCCATATACTAGTCGGGCTGTACCGACGTAGTTGGCAGCGAGGGTCGTTAGCTCAGTTGGTAGAGCATCCGGCTTTTAACCGGCAGGTCGTAGGTTCGAGCCCTACACGACCCACCAGTGGCCCCTTCGACTAGCGGTTAGGTCACCACCCTTTCAAGGTGGCGGCACGAGTTCGAATCTCGTAGGGGTCACCACTTAAGGTAGTAGATCTAGTGGATCTAAACTACTTAGCTTTTGTAGCGGTATCAT
>JAHEBB010000071.1 GCA_024642575.1 Trueperaceae bacterium
TGCATCGCAACTACATTGATAATGGGGGAAACAAGTTCGTGCGTTTTGGGTACATTGATGACATAATCGGCGTGCGTTTTTATGTTTTCATCTTCAGGATTGGCCAGAGCAATAACAATGCCATCTCGAGCCTTAACTTCCTGAATGTTTGATACCGTTTTGTCATAAAGCTCTGAGGCCGTAGCAATACAAACAACAGGCATTTGGTCATCAATTAAGGCAATAGGGCCGTGCTTCATTTCACCCGTTGCGTAAGCTTCTGCGTGAATATAGCTTATTTCTTTTAGTTTTAAAGCACCTTCTAAAGCTGTTGGAAAATTAATGCCCCGTCCTAAGAAAAGGTAGTCACTGTAGCCTTTAAAAGCGTCGGCAATTTCAGCAATGTGCAAGCGTTCTTTAATCGCGTCTTCAACCATATGCGGCGTAGCACGTAAAGCCATAATTATTTCGCTCGCGTCTTTGTCAGATAGTGTGCCTCTACCACGACCTAGCCAAACGGCTAAAAGTTCAAAGGCTGCAACCATGGCCATATATGCTTTGGTGCTAGCTACGCCTATTTCAGGGCCAGCATGAATGTAGAGCGTGTCATCTACTTCACGGCTAATCGAAGACCCTTTTACATTTAAAATAGCAAGGGTTTTGGCACCCTGGCGTTTGGCTTCACGAAGCGCCTCTAAGGTATCAATCGTTTCCCCTGACTGAGAAACAACAATACAAAGGGTATGGGCATCTAAAACAGGCTGACGGTAACGGAATTCGCTGGCAACCTCTACTTCAACAGGAAGACGGGCCATACGCTCGATTAAATACTCCCCAACCATGCCTGAGTAATATGCCGTACCGCAAGCGGTCACAACCACGCGGTTGATACGCATAGGGTCAAGCTTAAGATCTAATTGAACATCGGTACCGTTACCCACAAAACGACCCCCAAAGGTATTTTGCAAAACGGTAGGTTGCTCATAGATTTCTTTAAGCATATAGTGCGGGAAACCTGATTTTTCTGCTGCTTCCGCGTCCCAGTCAATCATGCTTACTTCACGACTGATGGCATTACCTTCAAAATCAGTGAGTTCAATTTTTTCTTGAGTGATTAGCGCCATATCACCATCATGTAAAAAGATAACTTCTCGAGTATAGGGGAGTAGAGCAGGAACATCACTGGCAACAAAATTTTCATTTTGACCCAGACCCAAGACCATAGGGCTGGTTGCTCTTGCAGCGACAATCACATCATGGTCAGCGTGAGAAACCACAAGGGCGTAAGCACCTGTAACCCGTTTGAGCGCGTTGCGTACAGCTTCAACAATATCGCCCTGATAATTATCTTCAATCAGGTGAACCATAACTTCAGTATCGGTTTCTGACAAAAAGATATGACCTTTGGCAAGAAGCTCTTGTTTAAGCTCGAGATAATTCTCAATAATCCCATTATGAATAATACCGAGTTTGAAATCTTCTGAGAGATGAGGGTGCGCATTAACATCATTTGGCTTACCATGAGTAGCCCAGCGTGTATGCCCTAAACCCAAGGTGCCTTGTAAGGGCGAAGTAACAAGCGCGGCTTTAAGCGCACTTAATTTACCCGCACGTTTTACCACATCAAGTTTAGAGTTTGATTCGCCCCTCGGGGAAATGACCACACCTGCCGAATCATAACCACGATACTCAAGGCGGGTTAGTCCATCAACAATAACGTCTGCTGCCTGTCTATGACCTACGTAACCAACAATTCCACACATTGTTTCTCCTAAACAACCCACAAAGGGGCTTGGCATGACCTAGTCATCATGCTCGCATGGCAAAACCACCATGCCCAATCATCCATTCTTATTGTCTCAAATAGGAACTTACAGAAAAATGACAAGTGCTACCCTTAAAACCAAGGTGGGGTACTTAACTGTAAGTAGATTGAACCCAAATACTCGATGAGGGGTTCTTGCTCAGGAGGGGCCCGCTGACTTGTGCTGCCTACGCAGCATTCGCATTTTCGGTCTTTCGACCTATCCTCTAGGCTATGCTAGAGGCCCTCCGCCTCGTCACCAGATGCAAAAGATTATCTAAATAAAAAAGTCATCATCTGGGCTTGCGCTTTCTCGAGGTTTAGTTTGTCAGTTAGCACTTCCTTCCCAGGGTTTACCCGTCACAAAGAACTGATGAAGCGGTTCATAAAACCCCTGCTTACCACTAAGTCTTGGCTCAGATGCCAGAAGTGGATAAAGTAATATATCACGCCCAAGGTCTACGAGCCGTGATTGTCGCACTGCGTTACTAAGACTAGCAGGCAAAGAGCTGGACGGATAGATAATCAAACCATTGATATCTCGACCAAGCGGTAAGGAAGTTATGACCGAAAACACCACCAAAGTTGCCAGAACTGCACCGCCAAAAGCACCGAGAAACTGATAGATCGACGCCGTACCCATGCGCCTTACCAGCAGAAAACGACTACCTAGCCCTAAAATTAAACCCGTTATCAAAGCTAAAAACAGGGCAACATAAGCATTGCCCTGTAAAACCAGCAGTAAAGGTTTAAAAACAAGCGCAGCTCCTAGTCCAACGATAAATCCCATAAGCTTACGCTTGGCACCAAGGGCGGTGAGCGCAGCAAAAACAAAAATGAGAATCAGGTCAAACCAGGACATCGTTTCCTTACTTTGCTTAACTAAAAATGATAGTAAAGACCTGCTTAACTATCGCGAATAGTATAACCCAGCCCTTTTAGGTGTTGAATGATATTTACCATAAAACCATCGACCTCTTCATCAGTTAGTGACCGCTCAGGATGCCTGAACCAGAGCCTTAAGGCCATACTCTTTTGCCCTTCAGGAACTTGTTGACCTTCATATACATCAAAGGGTCTAAGTAGCTCGAGCCTCTCCCCCGCCTGATCTCTGACAAACTCGGCAAGTTGGGCGTAAGTCAGGGTTTTAGGAACCAGGATGGCTAAGTCCCTTTCGGCATGAGGTTGACGCACAAAATCACTAAACCGAAGCTTGCCAAAGCTAAGTGGCAGCTCGAGCTCTGCCACAAAGGCTTCATCCAGCTCATAACGCGCGGCTACTTCTGGGTGTAAGCGACCCATGTGGCCTACTTTTTTGTCATCCCAGTAAACGGCAGCACTCACCCCAGGATGTAAAAAGGTGACTTTTTCAGGCTCGAGCCTGAAGCTTACCTGAAGCTGCGCAGCAAGTTTTTCTAAAAGCCCCTTAAAGCTATAAAAGTCTATCTTTTGACCTTTTTGCCAACTCTCTTTCACCCATTCCCCTCTCATCAGGATGCTGAGGTATTCTGTCTCGGTTTCCTTAAAGATGCGACCTATTTCAAAAAATGCTACCCCAGTCTGATGATGATTGGTACGGGCAGCCTCGAGCAGTCCTGGGTACAAGGCGGTTCTTAGCACGCTTCGTTCTACCCCTTGAGGGTTTGCCAACTTAACCACAGCCACAGGTGCATTAGCCCGAGCTAATTCGGCGTCACTGGTAAAGACATAAGTCAGAGCCTCTTGCAACCCTAGACCCATGAGCAAATTCCTGAGTTGACGATGGGTTGAGTCGTAACCCTCAGGCACGAAGTGCATATCGGGTACGGTCTCAGCCACATGCTCGTAGCCATACATTCGAGCAACCTCTTCAATCAAGTCTTCTTCGATAGCCATATCAAAGCGCCAGCTAGGTGCGGTGACTAACCAATTATCATCAGCCTGTAGTTCTACTTTAAAACCAAGAGCTTCCAGGTAACGCTGCTGCAAAACTAAAGGAACATCCATCGAGGTAAGAAAAGCAACGCGTGAAGGTCTAAAGCCAATTTGCGGCAATGCCTTTTCTTTACCAACATCAGTAAATCCTAGATGCAGCGTTCCACCTGCCAGGTCTGCAATCAGGGCCGAAGCTCTGGCAGAGGCCAAAGGCGGTAAATTCTGATCAACACCCCGCTCAAAGCGGTAGTGAGCATCGGTAGCAATGCCATGACGCTTGGCCGTTTTACGAATCATGACTGGGTCCCAGTGAGCAAGCTCGAGCGCGACACTGGTTGTATCAGGGTTGATACTGTCATGCAGCCCACCAATCACGCCTGCCAAACCAATCGGTGTCGTGCCCCCTAAGTTATCAGGCATCGTAATGACCATATCTTCAGGTACCAGCTCGACCTCTTGCTCTGTTAAGGTTATAACCTTTTCCCCTTCATGGGCGCGGCGTACCACAATGGTTTTATCAACAATATGATCAAGGTCATAAGCGTGAGAAGGGTGGCCTAGTTCGAAAGTGACAAAATTTGTTATATCAACGATGTTGTTTCTAGGGCGAAGACCCAATTGCGCCAAACGTCTTTGTAACCAGATCGGGCTAGGTTTTACGGTAACGTTATCGATGCGTCTTAGGCTAAAGCGCGGACAGCCTTGTTCATCTTCAAGTTTAACCGTAATACCATCGTCCAGGTCTGGATCAGGCAAGAGAATAGCCTCAGCAGGATGCTGATAGTCAAGCCCTAATTTGGCAGCCAAATCCCTGGCTACTCCAAGCATGCTAAAAGCATCGGCACGGTTGGGGGTTATTTCAAGCTCGAGCACAAACTCTTCGGGCCAATAACTGGCAAGCTCTTGACCTAATTCGGCGTCATCGCCAAAAACAATTAAGCCACCACCGTAGTCATAAAGCGCTAATTCTTTCGGGCTACACAGGACACCCTCGCTAGCCACGCCCATCATTTTGCGTTTTTCAACGGTAAACCCGGCCCCTGGTAATAAAACCCCTGGCTTAGCCAGGGCTGAGCGCATCCCCTGGCGCACATTGGGCGCACCACAAACCACGCTATAACGTGTCTCACCGTCAAAAACAGTGCAGGCTTTTAAGTGATCAGAACCCTTAATTGGCGTAACCGTTTCAACCAAGCCAATCACCACCCCTTGAGGAGGTGCTGGCATCAGGTGAACCGCTTCTACCCCAAGCCCCATTTGCGGAAAGGTATCAGCAACGACTTCAAGCGCAGGAAGATTAGGAATGAATTCTTTTAGCCATGCATAAGGAACATTCATTTAGAGAACCCCCCTGAACTGTTCTAAAACGCGCATATCACTTTGATAAAAATAACGAATATCAGGAATACCGTAGCTCACCATTGCTAAGCGCTCAATACCAAAGCCAAAGGCAAACCCGGTAACATTTTCGTAACCCACGGCTTTAAACACATTGGGGTGAACCATACCGCAACCCCCTAGCTCGAGCCATTCTTCCTTACCCGTACGCGGATGCGTCCACCAGATGGCAAATTCTGCACCTGGCTCCACAAAAGGAAAATAAGAGGGTTGAAGACGTGTTTTGGTACCTTTACCCATCAGGGCAATTGCCATTTGGTTAATAGCGCCTTTCAGGTCAGCCAGAGTGACCCTTTCCCCAACCACCAGTGCCTCGAGCTGATGAAACTGCGCTTCATGGGTCGCGTCTAAGGCTTCATTGCGGTAGACCTTGCCCGGAACCACAATTTTAAAAGGAGGTTTATGCGTTTCCATATAGCGAACCTGCATAGGACTGGTGTGAGTACGCATGACGCGACCATCGGTTGTCCAGAAGGTATCTTGCAAATCTCTGGCAGGGTGCCAGCCAGGGGTATTAAGCGCATCAAAGTTGTGCCACTCATCCTCAAGTTCAGGCCCTACTTCTACGTCATAACCCATAGAGCGAAAAACATCAGAGAGCTTGTTAATAACCTGAGTCAGTAAGTGCAAGCCTCCGGGGCTGTAGTGGCGACCTGGCAATGTTACATCTAAACTTTCCTTTTCCAACTTTTCGTTTAGGGCGTTAAGCTCGAGCTCAGCTTTTTTCGCATCAATCGCATCATTAATAACCGTTTTGAGTTTGTTAATCTCTTGCCCTGCAAGTTTTCGAGCCTCTGGTTCAAGTGAACCTAAGCCTTTTAACTGCTCCGTCACCAGCCCTTTTTTACCTAAATATTTAACCCGCAAGTCTTGTAAGGCTGGCAGGTTAGGGCTGGTTTTTATTTCATCTAATGCCTGATCTAACATGGTTTCCTTTCTTATAGCACAAAAAAAACACCGCCCTTAAAGGGCAGCATTTTAGGCGCAGGTTATAAAAACCTACGCTAGCTGATAAATAGCGAAGCTAAAAGGCTTCTCATAAGGCAAAGTGTAGCTTAGTACAGGAATACCTGTCAATCTGCGTCATTGCGCTCTAAACTTTAGTCCAGTTAATACTGTAAAGAATTTACATCTGTGTAGCTCTCGCAGAAATAAACTATTTACACCGATATTAAAAAGCTCTAAGGTTAGATTAACCAAATCCAACCTCTAAATAACCTTAGCTAAAGGAAGTAGCATTATGCAAAAATGGATGATTCAACTCAGTCCAGAAAAATTAACGGCTCTAGACGACGAATCAAGGCAACTTGGTGAACTTTTGACCAGCAATCAGGGTCAGCACGTTTTGGTTTTTCGAGATAGATTTGTTGCCCTTAAAGTAGCAAATCGTTTAGGGCTCGAGCATGGTCTCGCCAGAGCCATCCCTTCAGAGTACGCATCTAACCCCAAGACTCAGGTACTCGTCACAGTTTAAGTTTCAAAACATCTTTAGTTTCAATATGGCCTAAGTTTTAAAGACTTCACAAAACCAATTACCTGCGTGACGCAAGCTGTCAAAATCCAGCCCAAGCGTCACGTTTTCTTTTCCCCAGTCCTCGGCCTCAACCTCTGATTCAAACGGCCCAACAAGTTGATTAGGCTCTCCCTGCCAGTCTTTTTGAGCTATTGGTAAAGCAAAGTAGTGACGCTTGCCCGCTTCATCACTCACGGTTCTTAGATAAGCAAGGGGATGCGGAAATTTCTCATGGTCAACCAAACGACCCAATGCTGAGACGATTTTCTCCTCTTCATTTGGACTTAGGGCAGGAAAACTCTTGAACACTAATAAGCCATCTTCTGCTTGTTCAAATAATTTGTGATAGGGAAACGCTGCAAAAAAAACTCTGCTGGCTAAGTCCCTTAGGGTTTCTGAAAGATAAAGTACAGGTTCGGCGCAAAAGAGCATAAAACGCTCGGGGTCGGTCTCGCGTAAGTCATCAAGCTCGAGCCCCGCTGCTTTGGCCCTTTGTATAGCTTTTGGGGAAGGCTGAATCTGGTCAAGATTGATCATGCGTCAAGCATAGCAGTCAAATAAAGCTTTGGAAAATCTAGACAGCTCACAAAAGATTGCAAGCTTGTTTATCTTTTGTGAACCTTTTCTGGCATTATCTTAAGGGTAGGCATGAAAACTTGCCTGGAAAGGATACCCATGCGGACCCTATTTTTACTTAGCACTTTAGCCATGAGCCCTGTCTTTGCTCAAGGTTTTGACGCAACGACCTGGACAAAACCCAGCAAACAAGACCTTCAGACGATGCTTAGCCCCATGCAATATAAAGTTACTCAGCAAGAGGGAACCGAACGCCCCTTTAATAACGACTATTGGGATAACAAAGAAGCTGGTATTTATGTCGATATTGTCTCTGGTGAGCCTCTTTTTTCCTCTTTGCAAAAATACGAATCAGGAACGGGCTGGCCGTCTTTTTGGGATGTGCTCGAGCCAAGCAACATAGTCGAAAAGGTTGACAGGAAATTTTTTATTAAACGCACTGAAGTTCGTTCAAACCATGCCGATTCTCACCTTGGTCATGTCTTTAATGATGGCCCTGAACCCACGGGTCTACGTTATTGCATGAATTCTGCCGCCCTCAGATTTATACCCGTAGACCAGCTTGAGGCTGAAGGTTACGCTAGCTACCTGGCAAGTTTTAAAGAATCAGGACTTATTCAAACCAGTAACGAGTAAAACAAAGGCAAATCTATTTTCAGCAGGGTGTATAGCTTACACCCTGCTTTATCATTTTAGGCTCGACAAGCCAAAGCCACACGTTTATGCTTAAGTCAAATAGGTATGAACGCTTCTCGGTCAAAAAAACAACCAGCACCTCTTTTAGCTTTTTTCATTCTTGTATTGCTTGTTCTACTGACAGCCTTTGGTGATAGAGTCCCCGTTTTATCTGTCGCTATTCATGGCTTACAAAAAGTATTTGGGTCTGGCCTTGTTAAAGGCATAGAAGGACCTTATGAAATGGTCAGGGTTACTGATGGGGATACTCTCGTTTTAAAAATTGGCAGAAAAGAAGAGAAAGTCAGGCTTATTGGGGTAGATACCCCAGAAAAATACAGTAGCGACAAGCTCGAGCGTGATCTTGAAACCTCGGGTTTGAGTGAAGAAGAAATGAAACGCTTAGGTGAGCAAGCCTCAAACGAAACTACCGAGTTTTTAAAAAATAAACTCTTATACCTCGAGCTAGATACCTCAGAACGTGATCGTTATGGTCGTTTGCTGGTTTATGTTTACTATTCCGATAGTCAGGGAACTTGGGTTTTCGATAAGCAAACCTTTAAGCAACTAAATTTTGAACTCGTAAAGTCAGGTTGGGCTGACGCTTTAACGGTGCCACCCAATGTCAAATATGCTGAAATTTATGTGAGTGCCAGTCAGGAAGCTCGAGCTAAAAAATTGGGAATGTGGGAAATTTACTAATAATTTCAGGGAGCATATATGGTACTGTCTATAAATAAGAATTGGTAAGCGGATTTCCTCTTTGTGTCGAAGGAAGGTGGGCGTCCGCTTACCTTTTTTTAATGTAGCAAACTTTTACTAAAGGGCTCGGCTATTCATCACAGTCCATTAATTAAGCTTTGTCCTTTACTGACAAACATTCATTACGACAATAGTAACTGGAGATACTAGCTTGCTGTAATAATTACCATTCGAATCTGTGCCATCAAACAGTATGGAGGCATAAGAGCCTTGATTGCGAGTATCTGCTTCTAGCCGAGTAACAATATCATCATCAATCGGTATAAAGGCTTCACCCATAACAGTCTTGCCATAGTCAAACTTAGCTGTTCCAGAATTTACAGTGCAACCATTCGGTTCTTCTTCAGAAGGCTTATCCGAACAAACAACGCCACTTGGAACTGCCATCGCTATTGTACCTCTAAAACTCTCGCTTCTTGCAGTGGGAATGCTATCACCATTAGCAAAGTAATAGTCTATAGAAAAAGAGGATAAGTCGACACCAAGTGAACCGGGTTTTGCATAGGCTTTGACACGCAGCTTTGAAACAACATAGCCTGTATAAAGAGCGCAAGGTGTTGTTACGTCACCAACTTTAAGATCTTTAAATACTCTTTGTATTTCAACTTGGCTTGTGGTTTGTTCAGAACCATCAACCAAAGACATATTAATATCTGCGGTTGGAATAAGATTATCAAGGTTACAGCTGCTCAAAACGAGTAAGGTAACGAGTCCGATAAGTAGTGGGAGTATTTTCATATTCATGCAAGCTCCTCCTTGAGCCCTGGATTTATAATATAGAACGAAACTCGCTTCAAGCCGGCTAAAAAATCCACAGGTTCAACATGCACTTCTCGCGGAACATTAATTACAACGGGTGCAAAATTTAAAATACCTTTAATTCCTGCTGCTACTAAAGCATCGGCAGCAGCTTGGGCAGCAGCTTGCGGCACCGTTAAAAAGCCAATATCAATGCCTTTTTCTTTTACCACTTGAGGTAGAGCGTCCATACCATAAACCTGATGCCCTGACATGGTTTGACCGATGACCTTAGCATTATTATCAAAACAGGCTTTTAAACTAAAATCATACTGTTCAAAATGAGGGTAGTCTGATATGGCTTGCCCTAAACGCCCCATACCGATAATTGCGACATTCCAGGGGCGATTTAACCCTAAAATGCGTCTTAACTCTCTGCGTAGGGTAGGCACAGTGTAACCTGCACCTCGGGTACCAAAGCGGCCAAAATAAGCTAAATCTTTACGTACTTGAAAAGCAGAAACCTGAGCTTCTTCTGCAAGCTGTTCAGAAGATGTATTTTTAATCCCCTGATTTTCCAGGCTTGTTAAGATACGTAAGTAAGTCACGAGCCGACTTATCGTGGCCGTTGGAATCGTTGACATTATCTAACGAAGCTTTCAATCCCTTGACTATTAAGTTGTGATTGAGCCACACCCAAATTATTGGCATCAAAGGGCCCTACAAGCAGCTTAATAAGCCCTGATTCATCAATATGTACAACAGTGTAACCAAGCGCTTCTAAGCGGGTTCTTTGCGGCATAGACCCTTCAATACTATTGTAGGCACCTACCTGTAAATAACGCCCTGAACTTGCTGTAGGTGGTGCAGCAGCCGAGCTGGCTTGGGCAGGCGGTGTTTGAGCAGTACTGGGGGTTTCAGCAGCGGCCGCTGTATTTGCCTCGGCTGTATTATTGGCATTGCTGACTTCTTCGACAACTGAGCTTGGGTCATACCTGTAAACAGCAGGATTAGGCTCGAGCCCGCTCGAGCTTATCTGACTTTTGACCTGCTCAGCTTCAGCTTCGGTATTATAAGGTCCTACAAGTACAATATTTAAATCTCCTTGACGCCCTAAAAACACTGGGTAGCCTGCATCCCTAAACGTTGCAGCTCTACGCTCAGCATTTTCAGTACTCCCAAATGCGCCTACAGAAACTCTATAAGGGGCAGCAGCTGAATCTGCTGGCGTTGCCGTGGCAGCTACAGGAGTGGTTGTAGTTGTAGTCGTTTCAGTTGGACTTCCAGTGGCAGTTGAAGCAGCGGTGGCAGCGGCTGTCTCCGTACTTGCCGTATCGATAGTGGGTAAATCTGGAATAATAGGTTGTACTACGGTCTCAACGGCATTTGCAACATTCTGAGCAACCTCAGAGCTTGCGTCAGCAGCATTACTTGCTGCTTGGTTTGCCGTATCCACGACAGTATTTGTCGCATTATTTACAGCGTTGGTGGCATCTTGCACAGCATTACTAGAATCTGTGCTGCTCTCGGTACTTGCAGGAGGTAGGCTTGATGAAGTAGAGGTCGTACTCGTACTAATAGCAGGAGAAGCATTTCTAGCAAAAGGCAAGAATGAGCCACCACTTAACAACGTTGCAATGATACCTGCAATGACAGCAAGTAGAGCAACACCAATGAGTAAGTCGGGCCAATTTCTTCTAATCCAATCCATGCTGTACATACTAACCTATATTTTTTGTCTTGTAACCCTATTGGTGTAAGAAAAACATGAGAAATCTGAAACAAAAGTAAGCCTATAAGCTTCAAATGTTTGGCGAAAATAACTCTAATTTTGCTTGTGAAAAGTGTTTTTTGCTCTCGGGCTCGAGCTTTCTTAATATCAAACACTTTCAATTTTTTGCAAAGGTGTGAAATTTTCCACAATTCATTTGTCAGCCTTTGGCAGAAGAAAAAGGTGAAAGCTGATTCGATTTGCACTTCAAACGGGTTTTGCTCTACTCAAACTTTTGTCCCTGAACCATTGTTCTGATGTAACGTAACTCAATAAAAATCGTTTCAAGTAAAATGGTTTAAATCCTGGCTAAGTGAGCAGTGGCTTATTACATTTAAAAACTACCCTTTAGAATCTAATTGCTTGTTACTCAACTCATTTAGATTTTAAAGGATAGTTTGAGCAAAATAAGCTGTTCTTAAAAAGAGAAAGCTCGAGGCAAACGCTCGAGCTTTTAAAAACATGCTTTGGTCTTAAACTTATTGGTCTTAGCCTAGTAGTACTGCTTCAACGCTTCCTGCGCCAGTGAATAGCCCAAATCACCTGATTCTTGCCAGCTTTGCTTAGCTTCATCAAGAAGACCTTGAGCATAAAGAGACAAGCCTAAGTTGTAAAGCGCTTCAGCATCTTTTGGGTTTTCATCAAGCATCATCTGGTAAACAAAGGCAGCATCCTTATAACGCTCTTCTTTAAAGTAAGCAGCTCCTAGATTCGCTTTGGCTTCGACACTCTGATCATCAAGTTGAACAGCTTTTTCAAGGTAAGAAACAGCTTCAGAATAATTTTCGCTATAGTAAGCGGCTAAGCCTGCCCAAAGCTGGGTATTACCATCTCCTGGATTGGCAGTTAAAACTTCATCAAAGCTTTCTAGAGCAGCCTTATAGTCACCCATACTGTATTTGGTACGACCAATAAGCGCTTGTAGGCTGGTAATTTGAGCGTCACCTTCTTCAAGGCGACTAATTGCGTTACCAGCAGCATCTGCTGCTTGTGTGAACTGTCCGAGTTGTTCGTAAATACTAGCAAGCGCGACATAAACCTCAATAGAATCTGGGTTTAGGTTACGTGCCTGCTCAAAATAAGGCAGGGCATTTTGAGGCTGTTCTGCTTCAAGGTAACCAAGTCCTAAATTGTAATGAGCTTGCCATAAGTTAGGATCAATGGTGACCGCGCGTTGAAAAGATGACATGGCTTCAGATTCGCGCTCGAGCTGGCGTTGGAGGATACCAAGCTTGACCAGAATATTAGCCTGTGCCTTGTTGTCTCCAGAATTAGCAAGGCGGCGCATGGCACGCTCGAGCGAGCGAAGCGCATATTCAGACTGATCTTGTTGAATATAAATATCAGCAATAAGGCTGCTAACACGGTAGTCCGTACTTGAGGTTTCGAGCTCACTTAAATCGGCTAAGGCTTCAAGCCCTTTACCCGCACGGTATAACGCATCGGCGTGCTGAAAGACGGTTTCCTGGTCGTCTGGATTAAGCTCGAGGGCTGCACCGTAAGCGTCAGCTGCAGCGCTGTAGTCCTCGAGGCGCTTGTACTGCCCTGCCAAACCCAGTTGTGCTTCAATAACTTGCGCTTCCGAAGCCTCAGGCTCTGCCTGAGCAATTGCCTCTTGAAATGCTTTCACAGCCTCTTCAGGTTGCAAAAGTTTGGTCAAGGTAACAGCCCGATTATAGTGTCCATCAAAACGTTCAGGGTAAAGGCGAGAGACTTCACTGAATTCAAATAAAGCAGCAGGATAATCACCACGACCATACTCAGCCAAGCCCATACCAAAGTGCGCTTCACCTGAACGGTAATCTATTGACGTTGCTTCATAAAAACTTTCGGCTGCCAGGTCATAGTTTGATTCTTGCAAATAGGCATTCCCCAAATCCACCCAAGCTTCTATGTTTTTGGGATCGTTGAGCGCAGTTTGCCTTAATGAATCAATGCTGTTTTGCCCTAAAACCGCTGAGACCAAAACGAATCCCAGAATAATCAAAAGCTTTGCGCTTGAAAAAGCTTGTTTCATGCCAATGCCTCCAGTGAGTGCACAAAAATGGTAGAGATGACCATAGTTCAAGTTTAGTTGGGCAGGTTGAAAAGACGTGTGAAATCCCCCACCACCATAACACATAAAATGCCCTGGCCCTCCTATTCCAAAGCTTAATGAAAAGGATTGTGGTTAAAAGCACACTGCCAGAGTGCTAAGTTTCAGGCTCAGCGCTGGGTCAAAGCTAGCTGACCGCAGGCTGCTCCTGTATCCTGGCCTCGGCTGAATCTTACTGAGACAGGAATGCCCTTCGCAGCAAGGCGCTTTTCAAACTGGGCAATTGTTTCTCTTGAGCTCGAGCTAAAACCTGAATTATCCCAGCTATTAAACGGTATTAAATTGACATGAATCAGTAGACCCTTAAGTCGTTTGATAAGTAAATCTGCCTGCCAGAGATTATCATTGATGCCAGAAAGCATCGTATATTCAATGCTCACACGCCTGGCTACTTTTTCTTGCCAATAGCTTAAAGCGTCCATAATTTCGTCCATAGGATAAGCATGCGCGGTAGGAATAATCTGTTTACGCGTTTCTTCATCTGGCGCGTGCAAACTTAACGCCAAAACCAGTGATAAACCCTCATCGGCGAGCTTCCTCATTTGTTTGGGCAAACCTACTGTCGAGAGCGTAATACGTCTGGGCGACATATCAAGCGCTGCTTCATCAATCATGGTTCTGATGCTACTTAAAGCATTTTTATAATTAAGTAAGGCCTCACCCATACCCATCAGCACCACATTTCTAATATCGGTGGGCGGAAAACCTTCATGCCAACTTATAGCTAAAATCTGACCTAAAATTTCTGCCTGACTTAAATTGCGCCCAAAGCCAAGAGCCCCCGTAGCACAAAAAGCACAACCCGCTGGACAGCCTACCATCGAGGAAAGGCAAACTGTTTTGCGGTCTTTATAGGGCATATAAACTGCTTCGGTTTGCTTACCATCGGCAAGTTGAAACAAATAGCGAACAGACTTATCCTCAGAGACAAAGCGCTTCACCCCTTCAAAGGGGTTAATTCGGTAGTCAGTTAATAGCTGTTCTCGCCAGGCTTTCGGAAGATTCGTCATTTCATCAAAGCTCTGAGCGCCCTTTTTATAAAGCCACTGAGCTAGCTGTTTACGCTGAAAGCCTTGCTTTTCAGAGGCAATAGGTAAATCGGCAAGCATATGGTCAAGCACATTTTTTATAGAACTTTGAGAGGCATCTAACATAGCAAGACATGATTCTAGCAAGCTTTCAGCAATACTCTGCAGGGCTGGCTGACGAGGAGTTTCCATAATGAAAGTGATTTAGCAGCTTTTAGATAGCGTCAAAACTTCTGATACCCAAACAAAAGAGCATTCATGTTAGCTAAAAGTAAGGTTTCTCAGCTAGCATTCAAGCACTTATGAGCCTTAGAGTACCGTTTTCGTTAGATTGTTTTTGAACTCGGTTGCAAAGCGTTTGCCAGTTAGCCTTCTAGGTAAACCCTGCTCGCTATGATAAAGAGGTGTCTGAACCCCTACCCTACTTTGAATTTCTTGACCATGCAAACCTGGATAGCAACTGGGAACAAGAACTCAGCGACCTCTGGCGCTTAAAAGATAGCTACGCAGTAACTAACATTCTCATTGTTTCTGCCCGTTTGGAAGAGCATTTCTACCGCTCCAATAATCTTGCTGGGCAACTTATGAAGCTTTTTGAAAACGTAGATTTTAACGATCCTGATGAAGATGATATTGAGGAGTTAGGGCCTTTAGCCCAAGCACTATTCAAAAAACATTTTTTACTTGATGAAGTGATTGACCCTTTTTACGAAGCACTTAAACAACTTCCTACTAAGGTGCAACTAAGATGGGTTGGAGAAAAAGGCATTCAAGTTAATAGTGGTCGCCCTGCCTTGCTAGCCATCAAAGACATGTGGTCAAACCGGTGGACGTTTGAAAAGATAATGGAAAGGCTCGAGCGTAGCCAATCGATAGGTGTAGAAGCCAAACCCATCCTCATTCACTCACCTTCTCAAGGCGAACCTATTGGTCACAAAAGCGCCTCTGAACTCTTAGGCAAAAAAGTAAACCTAGTTTTAGATGCCGAAGGCAAAATCACACAGGTTTTGTATTAGCCAGGGCTAAAGCTAAAGACGTAAATTTATCCTGAAGCTTCGTTTTACCCTTTACCCTTTTTTACTAGGTACTTTAAAATTCATAGTTGGCTAAACTACTCAAGCTCTGCCCTTAAAACAGCTAAGGTAACGCTATGCCCTGGTTAATAAAACGCGCTTTAGCCACCGACTCAGAAAACCAACTTCAAACCTTTATCGGCAGCCTTGCCGAACAATTTGATGACCCTACTAGGGATAGAAACCTTGTTGTTAGAGAAACGCTAGCGCAGATTATGCACGGGGATAGTTTTGAGAATCTAAATGAACGCGCACCCATGGCGGCATTTTCGCTTGACCCCAGGAATATTACCTTTGAAGCAGAGTTCTATATTGCTACTGACCAGGTAAAATTTCAACAGGTCAAGCCCTTGCTCTGGCTCTGGAAATCGCTTGACTTAACCCCTCTTGGGCAATCGACGCATAGCGGCATACAAATCAGACGCATGCTCGCTCAGCGAATCTTTAAAAAAGCAGGGAAAAATCTAAAAATATTTCAAAATGTCGAAGTCTCTGTTGGCTACAATATCGAAGCCGGTGATGACGTTACGATTCACCGCTACGCCTTTATCGATGATATTGGCGGTATAGAACTGCATGATGAGGCCAGTGTTAGCGATTTTGCCAATATCTATTCACATACACACAGCGTACTTGATATGCCTGATGTCACCCTCAAGAAAACGATTATTGGTAGAGGCGTCAGAGTTGCCTATCATGCTACGGTTTTAGCAGGCGCGGTTTTAAGTGATGACAGTATGATGGGCGCAATGTCACTGGTAACTCGAGACTTTGAACCCCATGTCATTGGCCTGGGTATACCTGCGAAACCTCGCATTTGGAAAGAGCGTGGGGGCGACCCTGCTTTTGATACCTTAAAAGTTGACTCACGTAGTTTTGAAAGACCCAGCGAGATTCGGGCAAACCCTGAGTTTAATAAAGACTCACCTTTTAAGCCAAAAACTGATCTTATAGAACACTAATCCTATACAAAACTGATCTTATAGAACGGTGCTAAAGAACCCAGATCTTCACAAAACCAACAAAGTCAGAGTGCTAGACTAAAACTCTATGAAGCTGTGGCTTAGTATAGCTTTGGTTATTAGCCTGGGTTTTGTCGGGTGTTGTAGCGCGCCTACGACAAACTATGCGCCTGAGACGGCATTTATTGCAACCGTGATTTCTCAGAACAGTGGGCAAACGTTGGTTCGCCTTGATAATGGGCAAACGCTCGAGCTAGCTGGCCTCTCAAAGCTTAATAGCGGACAGCGCTTATATATCCAAGGCTCTCTGGTGGGCAATACAGTTACCTTAAGTAACTATAATCTTCTCTAAACCGTTATTTTCTCAAGCGATTTGCCGACAAAGTAGCCATGCTTACAGGGGTTGTTTCTTCAAAGGTTACAAACGCTTTTGGGTTAATTTCATGGATGGCTTTTAATACTTCGTTTACCTTACGTCTGGGTATCACACTAAAATTTACTCTCACATCTCCATCCCGACCTTCTGCATTAAGCACGGTCATATAGTAGCCTTGCTTCCGCAAATAATCAGCAACGGCTGTGGTATCAATAGGCGTGACAATTCTCAGAATCACATCCCCGACAGAAAGCCAACGCTCGAGGGTTGAGCCAAGCATGGTTCCTGCTGCGTAACCTCCCGCATAGGCAATAAACTTGATAGGGTTATCTAGATGAGCAAGTACCTGAGCCGCCGCGACTAACCAGATAAGAGCTTCAAAGAAGCTAAAAAGACCTGCTAAACGTCTGCGTCCACGTACCAGCATACCTATGCGCAAAGTACCAATAGAGACGTCTAAAATCCTTAAACCAAAAATCATGAGGGCATTTAACAGCAAAGCAAAAGTCACAATTTCACAGCATAGCAAAGCTTTATCAGACAAAAAGCTAGCTGAGTCAAATCATCATTGACTTTTTTTGGTTCATTTGTGTGGCTTCTCACTCTTAAACCGAAATGCCTGATAGACTAGCCAAAGACAGTGCACTATGATCCACTTACCCTTAAGTAGTAAAGATGTCTTAAATGGCTTAAGTCCCAAACGTACCGTTGAGCT
>JAHEBB010000072.1 GCA_024642575.1 Trueperaceae bacterium
CCTTTAAAAGGTTCAACTAAGACATTAAAGGTTTTGTCAGAAACATTCATGCCATCATGACTCCAAGCAACAACCTTACCCATCTCATTAATAAGCCAGCATAGTTTGATACCAACACTCCAGCGTCCCTTGTCTCTACCTTTGCGACCTACTTGGGTAGCACTGCGGCCTTCTCGTATGGGGAAGATGAGCTCAATGGGATAGCTGTCAATGACAGTGAAAAAGCTAGGTTCTGACAGCAAATAAGCAGCCCATGCTTGCCGTGTTTTAAGTAACCTTTGCAAGCGACTACGTTCAGGTAAGCCTGGAAATAAGCCTTTATAGTCTCGCTTTAACCAGCGATAGAAGGCTCTAAAACTAGTCCCTTTTAGAGCCATTAAAATGCCTATACTAACAACTTCACTCGGATACAGCTTTGCTTGTGAATGCTTTTTTATCTTAGGCAACTGATCATCTACATAGATGAATATGAGCGTGATAATATCTTGCGTGGTCATAAGGTCTTCGTCTGGGTTTCTCACAACTCACAGTCTCTACGACTTTATGACCTTTTTCAACTAGCACCATTGGTTAATAGGCTTAACCATTCCAGCTTAAGAGCAAATAATAAAGATGCCGCTTCACTTGAGAAACGTCATAAAAGCTATGTATTTAAGTCTGGTTCTAGGTTTTGCCTACATTTGCCCGACATCATAGGTCCTAATATCTACTTGTGAATTTTATAACTTTGCTTCATCTAGGCTTTATAAACTGCATCCAAGCAAAGTCTTCTCACATATGGTTTGATAGAGGGGCATGGACACAGAAGAACAGCTCATCATCCGTTTACAATCAGGTGATGAGACGTCACTCGCAAAGCTCTATGATTTGCTTTCAAATCAAGTATTCAGTTTGGCTTTGCAGATTTTAAGGAACCGTGAGGACGCACAAGAGGTGCTGCAGGATACGTTTGTAAAACTTTATCAAAATGCTGAACGCTTTAATCCAGAGTTTGGTTCAGCAAGGGCTTATATCTATACCATTGCCCGCAACGAATCTCGCATGCGTTTAAGAGCCAAACAAAGCCGCCCACAAAAACTTGCAGATATAGATTTACACGACCCCGCAAGTACCTTTGAGGCAAACCAAGTAACAGATCATGATTCCCGAATCACCGTAGCTAAGGCGCTCGAGCATTTAACCAGAGAAGATCAGCACTTGCTCCAGGCATCTTTTTTTGAAGGCTATAGTCACGCTGAACTCGCAGAGCAAACAGGTTTGCCCCTAGGAACCATTAAGAGTAAAGTCAGGCGTGCCCTGTTAAAACTGCGCGATTTGTTAGGTGATGTATGAGTCACCCAACTGATTTTTTACTTGATTACGCGCTGGCTGAGCTCGAGCCTGAGAAAAGCCTCGAGCTAGAAGCACACCTAAGACAATGTGAAAGCTGCCGCAGCGAGCTTAAAGCTTTACAAGCCAGTTTTGTTGCCCTTTCTGAAAGTTTGCCCTTAGCTACAGCGCCCGCTGCAAGCTGGGCCATTATCCAGGAACGTATTAAACCGCAAACTCCTAGTAGTGGAATCACAGAAGAAAAAATCATCTTGACGCCTATCAAAAACAGGCGCAGCTGGCAAGCTTTTGCCTTAGCGGCTAGCTTTATACTGGCATTAGCTGGCTTTTTCTGGGCGTTTCAAACCCAACAAAACTATAAACAAGTCCGCGCCGAGCAACGCAAAGTAGCCGGCTGGTTATCCAGACCAGATGTTGCCTCAGTTCAATTTTTAGATGATAAGGGCGACCGATTGGGTAGCGTTCTGACACTTTCTGATGGTCGCGCTTTATTTGTTCTTCGTGACCCCCCTGAAAAAGGGTTGGCTTACCAAGCCTGGGGCATGGTTAATGGTCAGCGTACCTCTCTAGGGCTCTCAAACCGAACCCTTTTAGAAGTGTCTTATACTGGTTATGACTTTATTGGTACGAGCCTCGAGCCAGAAGGTGGCAGTCCCGCCCCTACGCATCCGCTGGGCAGAGTTGCTATACCGCTCGAGCCTAGACCCGCACCTGAAAATAAGCCAGATACCCCTACATCGTCAAAAGATCAAACTTTTTTAGAGGGTTAAGAGACCAGCTGAAAAGGTAATAATCAGGAGAAGTTAGCTAATCTAACAAGCATCAAACAAATCTTATAGCAGAGATCCTCTGGTTTTACTATTCATATAGCCAAAATCGAAACTTCTAAAAACCTGTAAGGAAAAGGGTTGAGGTGTATTGTAAAACCCATGACTGTTGTAACGCCCTCAGACCTTTACGTTGCTGGTACCAAGAAAGCCCTCTTTCAGCTTTTAGATGTACGCGCACCGCTCGAGGTCGAACACGGTGCCATGCCAGGCTCTCTTTTTGAGCCCATTCTGACGAACCAAGAACGTCATGCCGTGGGTTTGTGTTACCGAGAAAAAGGTCAGCAAGCTGCAATTGAGCTTGGTTATGCGCTTACTGCACCCTACCTGCCAGGTCGCATAGAGGCATGGCGTAAAGCCTGTGAGGCAGCACCTAGCGCAGTCATGTGCTGGCGTGGTGGCTTACGCAGCAAGCTCGCCTGTGAGTTTATTGCTAGAAATGATGTTCCTAGAATTGAGGGGGGCTATAAAGCGCTGCGTAAATTTGTAATGAGCCAGCTCGAGCCCTCATTGGAAAAAAAGCAAGTTATCGTTTTAACAGGGCTCACGGGTTCAGGCAAAACCAAACTCCTCAGACACCTACATGCACAAAGACATTTAAATGTACCAAGACAAGATCTAGGCATCCTGGATTTAGAAGCCGAAGCTCATCACAGGGGAAGTGCCTTTGGGAAGCTGGACACACAACCTAGCCAAGCCACCTTTGAAAACAGCTTAGCTACCCAAGTTCTTTTAGGTGCAGAAAATGAACTAATCCTCGAGGATGAATCCAGAGCCATCGGTCACCTACGGTTACCTAATACTTTATACAAGGCTATGTCGCGGGCTCCCGCAATTATCTTAGAAGCTAGTCTAGATGAGCGAGTGCAGCATATCTTTGATGAATATGTTAAGGCAAAAACACAGCAACAAAGTCAGGAAGAAACACACCGAAACCTCGAGACCAACATCTTAAAGCTTTATAAACGCCTGGGTTGGAAAACTGTCAAAGCTTGTCTAGATAGCCTGGATCAGGCAAAACAAAGTGGGCTCTGGCTCGAGCCCACTGCGCACCATTTATGGATATCTACGCTGCTAGACGAGTACTATGATCCGCTATATAAAAAAGCTTTAAGGCAAAATGAACGACCTGTATTGTTTGCGGGAAATTACCAGTCATGTCTGAACTATCTTTATCGTACATAGATTATTTCCAGACTTTTTTTGCAATTTTAGAAGCGTAATTCTGTTTTTGTTTGAGTTCAAAGCCCAAGAGTTTTAGTTAGAAGCCATATGTAGGTAGCTGCTCGTGAAGTAGGTTTTCTGCCATTTCAGCAAAGCTTGCAGCAAACTTAGCGTATGGGTTTCAACTCGCCCTAGGATTCTCGCAAAGCTCGGATTAGCCCGTAAAAATCTTTGCTAGTGCAAAGATTTCTGGACATGCAATTAAATGCATCCAAAGATTAACCTCCTGCATAACTATAGGTGGAGGTAATTATGGGACAAATCACTAAGGTCCTTTTTCGAGTATTTGGTTTAAGTCTTTTTCTATGCTTGGGCTCGAGCGTTTTTGCTCAAGCCGTTACACCTGCGGTTCAGGTGCGCTATGACGCAGTTCTGGGGCACTATTTGACCGGACCTAGTGGCATGTCACTTTATGTTTTTACCAAAGACACCACAGACACGAGTAACTGTTATGACCAGTGTGCTATCAACTGGCCACCTCTACTGGCTGAAGGCGATGCAGTCATTACTGCACCCCTATCTATTCCTGGCACATTTGGCATTACCGAACGTACTGACGGTACAAAACAAGTAACCTATAACGGTTGGCCCCTCTATTACTGGGCAAAAGACGCCGCTGTAGGTGACACAACGGGTCAGGGTGTTGGAAATGTCTGGTACATTGCCAATTTAAACCCAGTTATTCAAGTCATGCATCATTCTGAGTACGGTGACATATTGGTCGGCCCTACAGGTATGACGCTTTACCTTTTCAAAAAGGATGAAGCTGACAAAACCAATTGCTACGAAGGCTGTGCTTTGAAGTGGCCACCACTCGTTGGCGGCTTCGAGCCTATGGCAGGCGTTATGCCACTAGCTGCAGAAGGTGTAACTGGCAAGCTAGATGTCATCACTCGTGATGACGGTGGTAAGCAGCTGACTTATAACGGTCAACCTCTTTATTACTGGATAAATGATCATAAACCTGGGGACGCCAGCGGGCAAAATGTTGGTGAAGTTTGGTTTGTCCTAAACCCCTAAAAATGAAGCGAGGTGCAGATTTAGATCTGCACCTCTTGCTTTAAATGTTTTAGCCCCCAGCGCTGAATTGCATCAATAACGTCTTGCAATTCAAAACCTGCACAGCTTAATTCATAGCTGGTTCGGGGTGGCATGGTAGAAATGATGGTTTTACTAACAATCCCCAGTTTTTCAAGATGCTCGAGCCTCTGCGCCAGGGTATTGGAATTAACCCCTCCGACAGCCCGACTAAGCTCATTAAACCCTGAAGGGCCCTTAAGTAGCTCGCGTATAATGTGCATATTCCATTTTTCTTGTAAAAGCTCAATGGCTTCATGAACGGGGCAGTAACTATGCTCAACCATGGTACTGGTCATGATAGCAAGAATAATCCAGAATTTCCGCAATTATGCTTTATATTTTCTTGTATTTTATTTTACAAGCCACAAGAAATTTTTATGTAAAGTTTGACTTATTATCAATAACTAAGGAGGAAATCTTAAAAACAAGTAAGCTTAAATTAGTTTTTACTAGAAAACATACTTGAAAGTAAAACCCAAATGGGAAATTTGAATAGCAACATAAGGAGAACCATGAAACTTATCCGTAACCTAATTGCAAGTTTGGCTTTACTTAGTCTCGTTAGCGCTACTTTTGCCGAAAGTTATAACCTAAACCCCGTAGAAACCCATGCTCTTTTTCGCATCTTCCGTGCTAATACCTCTTATCTCTTTGGTCGCTTTGATCAGGTCTCAGGAACCCTTTCTTTTGATGCCAGTAATCCAGAGGCTAGCAGTATCGAATTTATGGCCTTAACCGAAAGTGTAAGTACCGGTATAGATGATCCTAATAATGATTTTGACGCTGCCAGACGTGATGGTCATTTACGCAGTCCAGATTTCTTTGACTCTGCTCAGTTTCCCACGTTGAGCTTTGTTAGTAAGAGCGTCGCTAAAACCGATGACCCCAATAAATTAGCTGTTACAGGGGATCTAAGCATCCACGGCGTCACCAAAGAAGTAACCGTAACCGTTGAAAAAACAGGTGAAAGTCAAGACCAGCAAGGCAATAATTTAATCGGTTTTTACTCAGAATTTAACATTAAGCGTAGTGACTACGGCATGACTAACTTAACCCAAGTTGCTGCCGATGATGTCGTGATTATGATTTCTCTACTTGGCGTAGCCCAATAGCTCATCCAAAACTATAGGGCAGGTTTAGCCTGCCCTTATTTACTTATGATTCCAACTTTTTTTATCTTCCAGATTTCTCTAAATATTTTGCTCTCGGCTGTTGTTTGCGGTCTGGTCTTTTTAGTTCTAAGGCAGATTCTCCCTGAAGAAGCCCCCGCTATTGCCATCTCTTTAGGCTTTATAACAGGGTTTTTTACTATCAGTGGTTTAGGAGGTTATGCCTTCCCCCCTAAAACCATTCAGAATTGGCTACCCCATATAGCAGTAGCAGCTCTCTTATTAGGCATTATAGAAAAGCGCTGGTTAAACCAAAACATCCTTCGCTGGGCACTCAGGGTTATTTTGCTCGAGCTTTTCTTATGGCGTATTTTTCAGCCTTTTATCCATCACCCATTTCCCAGTCGTAGCTGGACGACAAGTCAAACAGCCTTAAATCTATTCGGGGCGACTGTTATCATTATGGGTTTCTGGTGGGGGCTTGATTTGCTACTGGCTCGAGCCAATAAAACCAAACCTGAAACTTCTAGAACAACTGCCATTTTGCCCACTGGGCTTATGATCCTTGGGGCAGGCTCGAGCCTTAGTGTGGTTCTATCGCATTCTCTGGTCATGGGACAATTAAGTGGCACAGTAACAGCAACCCTTGGTGCTTTAGCGGTACTAGCCTGGATAAGTCAAAAACAGACACTAAAACCTTCAGTAAGCCCGCTCATTTGTTTATTATTCACTCTGCCCTGGCTTAGTATTTATACGACGCTACCTCTTATTAGTGTCATTTTTCTAGCTTTAGCACCTTTTGCACTTATACCAAACTTTAAAGAGCAATCAATATCAAAGCAAGTTGCTTATCGACTTATGCTTGTTACTATTCCAGTTATAGCTGCTTTACTGACTGCCTGGAAACTTGGTTAGGTGTACTGGTATTACCTTTCCAAAAATCTTTGCTGAAAACGCATTTAAATGTATCTAACCAAGCTTATTCCATGAAGCCAAAACGTTCTTTAGTAGTGGTTTAATACCAACCTGAAAAGTCAGTGTAACAATACTTAGCTTATTTAAGCGTACGATCAAAGATCGGAATTGATAATAATATTACATCATCAATTCAGCTTGGTTTAATTTATTTTGAATTTTCTTGGTTTGGTGGCAAAGGCAAAGCACAAGCCCCCAATAAGCGCCATACCAGAAATAAATAAAAACCCAGGTCGGTAGCTACCAAAAGCATCAAAACTGTAACCTGCAATCACAGGTCCAATAAGCGCACCAACAATGATAATTGGATCAGAAATACCCATGATTTTGCCAAAATCTTTACGTCCAAAATAGTCAGCGCGTAAAGCTGACATTAGCGGGCCTCTAAGACCCCAGGCTACACCGTGAATCATAGAAAAAATAACCAATAGCGCCAAGCTTTTAAAGCTTGCCAGGCCTAAAAAGGCGGTCGCGTGTAAAAGCATACCCGTTGCAGCCAACCAGCGCTTACTCAAAATGTCACCAAAAAAGCCGCTGATAAGCTGCCCTATAATTTGCGAGGTTGTTAATACCGCAAAAAGACTGGCCGCCGTTTGAAGTGAGTATCCCAGCCCTGTAGAAACATGGGTAACGTAGTGCGTAATGATGGTAACGACAGACATAAGTGCGAGCCCATGCCCCATTGCAATAAGCCAAAAACTTCGTGTCCTTAGAGCTTCTCGAGCGGTAAATTCGTGATCGACATTGGTTTCTGGGTCAAGCTTGGGTTTTGTATAACCCTCAGGCTCGAGCCCGTAAGCTTCAGGAGAGTTGCGCAATAACGGTATTAAAGCCAAGCCCATAAGTACCGCAACACCTGAAACCATAGCCACGCTTCGCCAGCCATAGGTTGCAATACTATAAGCAATAAGTGGCGAAAGAAGACCGCCCACGCTCATACCTATACTCATGAAAGCCAGCGCTCTGGTGCGCCTTCGGGCAAACCAATTCACCATAAGCTTGGTACAAGGTAACCAGCCCGCAAGATTGGCTGAAAAGCCCAAAAAGAGCTGAGCAAACACAAACATTGCCAGGCTATTTACCCTGCTAAAGACCATATAGGCAATACCCATCAGCACTAAACCTACGGCAATGACGGTTTTTGAACCATAGCGGTCAATGGCGAAACCGATAGCTGGCCCTGTGATTGAGCCAAAAAGTTGTCTGGCGGAGACAGACAGCGAAATAGCTGTTGCTGACCAGCCAAAATCCCTTATAAGAATAGGAACATAGACGCCAAAGCTTTGGAAAAACAAACCTGCTACCAGCATCTGTAAAATCATGACGCCAAAAAGAACCCACCAGCCTAAAAAAAGATTTTTGCGCCATTGATTGAATTGGCTATAAAGCATGTAAGTCCTTAAGTATCTTCAGATTAAATCGAAGAAGTATTTATACTAACGCTTAGCCAGCCAATAGTTAGTAAGAAAAAAGCTAAGTTACGCTAAAAGTATTGTACTCAAGGTGTAGACTACACGAACGTTTAAAAAATCAATGGCTAGATTTTTTTGAAGATGTCGCTGTGCCTTTCTTGCCAAAAGATACTAAATATTGTACCTGACAGGATTCCTGACTTATCCACAGGCTAAAAAAAATCTGTGGATAAGTCATTTTTTGCCGTCCTAGTCGGAAAAAGTATCACCTATAGGGCAGAAAACTCGTCTGAGACGCATTTTCTCTTGATGTGAGAAATTTTACATTGACTAACAAATTAGTCAGGGGTTTGTCAAGAGGCGGGTGTTATCCACAAGGCAAAACACTTATCCACAAGCTTATAGATTAGGGTAAACTAACTAGAGTTAAGCAAAAAAATACCGCCCAGGAGGACAAAATGGAGATTGTAAGCATAGCCGAAGGACGTAAATTTTCGTTAAAAAGTATTCAGCGGAGCAGTTTGGTTAAGACCCATGATCTGCATATTGAGCTCATTTGCTTTGAATCAGGTCAACGTGACGAAGAAGGTCAACATAGCCACAGCAGTATTTATCAGGTTTTAGAAGGCGAAGCATTGGTAAAGCAGGAAGGCAGTAGTCAGCGTCTTGGAAAAGGTAAGCTTTTAAGTGTTCCAGCAAAAACAGCTCATACGCTAGAGAATGCTGGTGGAGGCTTACTCGTCGTCATGGCAACGAGAGCTCTTTAAAACCAGAAAGAACTCTTTAAAACCAAACTCTA
Organism: Trueperaceae bacterium; assembly: GCA_024642575.1. Taxonomy (GTDB): domain Bacteria; phylum Deinococcota; class Deinococci; order Deinococcales; family Trueperaceae; genus JAHEBB01. Next base: position 8,756 of record JAHEBB010000072.1, read on the forward strand.
GGTGTAGACAAGGTTCGTCCTTGTTCTTTATCAAAACTGAATTAAAAAGCCCCATAAGAATCAATGGGGATCGTATTTAGCGAAAACCCCTGTCAGTACTTTCCCAAAGCTTAAGTAAGCGGAGTATATGAAGAAAAAAGCCCTTAACCAGTTAGAAACAAGTCTAAGCCTGTCTGATCAGCGCGAAAAACCTTATCACGCAAATAAAAAAGCCTGGCTCGAGCTTTCAGCACGTTTAGAAGCAGATAGGGCAAGACTTGCTCTAGGGGGCGGCACAAAAGCCATAGCCCGCCAACACCAGAAAAATCGGTTAACCGCAAGAGAGCGTGTCGCCAGGCTAATAGACATCTCTAGCTCTTTTAATGAGCTTATGAGCTTTGCAGGCTACGACATGTACACAGGTGAAGGGGGAGCACCGTCAGGGGGTGTCATCACTGGTATAGGAAAGATTCATGGGCGCGACTGGATGATTATTGCCAATGATGCGACCGTCAAAGCTGGCGCTTTTTTCCCTATAACGGCCAAAAAGGTCATAAGGGCACAAAGCATTGCCTTTGAAAACCAGATTCCCACCGTCTATCTGGTTGACAGTGCGGGTGTTTATTTGCCCATGCAAGACGAAATCTTCCCTGATCAAGATGACTTTGGTCGCGTCTTCTATCTGAATGCACGTATGAGCGCCAAAGGTATTCCCCAAATATCTGCCATTATGGGCAACTGTGTAGCAGGTGGCGCATATTTGCCCGTCATGTGTGACACCCTCATCATGACTGAAGGTAGCGGGCTTTATCTGGCAGGTCCAGCGTTGGTTAAAGCAGCTATTGGGCAAGACATCAGTAGTGAAGAACTGGGCGGCGCAGCTATGCACGCCTCGGTTGCTGGCACGATTGACTATCACGAAAAAACGGATGACGATGCGCTCATACGCATACGCAATCTAGCTGAAACCTACGCCCCTGGCGAAAAAGCAGTGTGGGCCTTAAACCGCAAAGAAAACAAGGAGCCAGCGGTCAGAGAACAAGACCTCGCTGCCCTTCTTCCAGCTGAAGGAGGTAGCCAAACCTACGACATTCGGGAAGTTATTGCAAGACTTGTAGATGATTCAAAATTTGATGAATACAAAAAGGACTATGGTCAAACGATAGTTTGCGGCACAGCCCATTTAGGTGGTTACGCCCTTGGCATTGTGGCAAATCAAAAAACCATTGTTAAGCAAAAAGGCAGGCTCGAGATTGGCGGAGTTATTTATGCTGATGCTGCAGATAAAGCTGCCCGCTTTATCCTTAACTGCAATCAAGCCAAAACCCCTATTCTCTTTTTGCACGATGTCACAGGCTTTATGGTCGGTAAAGAAAGTGAGCAGCAAGGCATCATTCGTAAAGGCGCAAAAATGGTGAATGCCGTTTCCAATAGCATCGTTCCTAAACTTAGCTTGATCCTTGGGGGTTCTTATGGTGCAGGTCATTACGCCATGGCAGGTAAAGCCTTTAACCCGCAATTTATTTTTGCCTGGCCAAGTGCCAAGTACAGTGTCATGGGTGGGCAGCAGGCTGCCAAAACCATTCTCGACATACAGCTTGCCCAACTCAAACGTCAGGGCAAAGAACCCGATGATAAGGACTTAGAGGAGCTCTATAACTCGGTCAAAGCCCACTATGATAAAGCCCTAGACATACGCTACGCTGCCGCAAGACTCTGGGTTGATGAAATTATTTTGCCTTCCGAAACCCGTGAAAGGCTTATACGAGCTTTAGATGCTTGTGCTAACAAAGTTGAGCTCGAGCCGCTTAAACTAGGCGTTTTTCAGGTCTAGACGCTCGAGCCTGCATGAGACAGCAGCAATGGGCTTGAAAAGTCACGTTTATGAAGGCAAAGTCTAAAGTGGTATACCTTTGGTTCTCTTGACATTTTTTAGTTAAGCGCTTAATCTAAGCTCAATTAAAAATCAAAGGACGACAGTGAAAAATGGACATAAGGCTACTCTTAAAGATGTAGCACGTTTGGCTGGTGTTTCAACCGTGACGGTATCAAATGTACTTAATCATCGTCATAATGTTTCGGTTTTAACCAGGCAACGTGTCAATGAAGCGGTGCAAAAAACAGGCTACCGCGTCAACCTTGTTGCCCGAGGTTTAGCCGGAGGACGTACCAATACCTTAGGCATCTTGGTGCCCGATTTAACAACGCAATATATTGGTGAAATCGTTCGTGGGGTTAATGATGAAATCAGGCGAGCAGGAATGGAAGTGCTTATTTCTACCGCTTCTGATGATGTTAAAGAACGCAGTCAAATTGATTTACTCCAAGAAATTAGCGATGGTCTCATCTTAATTTTGCCTCATAATACTGACTATGATGTCAGCTTATTTGAAAAAAACAATATACCGATGGTCATGATTGACCACCGAGGTAGCTCCATCCCCTTACCTGCCGTTGATGTCGATAATTACTACGGTGGACGCCGAGCAACTGAGTATTTAATATCCTTAAATCATACGCGTATAGCCTTTATTCAAGGGCGTTATGAAGCCTCGAGCCTACGCTTTAAAGGCTATAAAGAAGCCCTCTTAAATGCCCAATTGAGCTTTGATGAGAGCCTGGTTGCTAACGGTGAATTCTCTCAGCCAGGGGGCTTTGCGGCTGCCAATCAACTTTTATCTTCAGATAATCCGCCTACTGCGATTTTTGCCGCCAATGATCTTTCAGCTTTTGGGGTGATGGAAGCCATTAAAGAAAAAGGACTCCGCATCCCTCATGATGTTTCGGTTATTGGTTTTGATGATATTCCTATGGCAAGTCAGGTTTTTCCGCCCCTGACAACCATTCGTCAGCCTCTTTTAGAAATGGGCGTAGCAGCTGCTAGGATGCTGCTTGCCAAACTTCGCGGTATTGAACCACCTTCCAATCGTATTACTCTTGCGACCCAGCTGGTAGAGCGTGCGTCTACTCGAGTCTGGCGCAACCGCTCTAACAGTAAAGAGGAGGTGGTTATAAAAAAACTGTTCTTGACATAGAACAGCGAGACAAAGATATACTATCGATGTAATCGTTATACCTGCACAAGGTAATAGTTAAACCTAACACACGCGAGTGCTGCTGATGTGCGCGTGTGGGTGATTTCAAGTTCAAGAGCGGCTTTAGTCGCGAACAATTAGGCCGAGTCAGGAAGCTGGCGTCGGCAGGAGGATAGAAATGAAAACAATTTATAAACTGTTGGTGGTAGTCACGTTGATTTGCGCCGTTACCGCCGCATTCGCTGAGGATTTGGAAGTCATGCACTGGTGGACCTCTGGTGGCGAAGCTGCTGCTGTCGCCGAATTTGCCAAGGCATTTGATGCCACCGGCAACCATTGGGTTGATGCCGCTATTGTCGGTGGCGAAGCTGCCCGCGCTGTCATGGTCAGCCGCATCACTGGTGGTGACCCTATGGGTGCTTTCCAGTTCAACCACGGTCGCCAGGCTGAAGAACTGATCCAGGCTGGCCTGCTACGCGACATAACTGACATTGCTGAGGCCCAAGGCTGGAAAGATATTGTCAACCCACCCACACTACTTGATGCCTGCACCGTTGACGGCCGCATCTACTGCGCACCCGTAAATATTCACTCATGGCAGTGGCTGTGGCTCAGTCACAAAGCCTTCGAGGACGCAGGTCTTCCTGTTCCCACCAACTGGGATGAATTCGTTGCCGCTGCTCCAGCACTCGAGGCCGCAGGCAAGCTTCCCCTTGCTATGGGTCAGCAGGGCTGGCAGCAGTCTGGTGCTTTCAATGTAATGATGGCAACGCTTGTTCCACAAGAGATTTACCTGGCTGTTTATAAAGATAAGAACCCAGAAGTAGCCGGCGGCGAGGAAGTTGCAAAAGTGTTCAAGGCGGCAGCTGATGCACGTGCCATGTCTGCTAAGTCAACCGTCCAGAACTGGAACGATGCCACCAACCTCGTTATCACCGCTCAAGCCGGCGGTCAAATCATGGGTGACTGGGCACAGGGCGAATTCGCTGTTGCCGGCCAAGTGGCTGGCACCGATTACAGCTGTCTACCAGGTCTTGGTGTAACAGAGATGTTGGATACGGGCGGCGACGCCTTTTACTTCCCAGTTCTAAAAGACGAAGCCCAGATTGCTGCACAAGGCGAACTGGCTGCGCTGCTTCTGAAGCCGGAAGTTCAAGTTGCTTTCAACCTGAAGAAGGGCTCGTTGCCAGTGCGTGGCGATATCGACATGTCGACCGCCAATGCCTGCATGCAGAAAGGCCTTGCTCTACTGGCCGAAGGCAAGATATTGCCGTCCACTGGTCAGTTGATTACCCCGGACACATCAAACCAGATCAACACCCTGTTCGCCGAGTTCTTTGCTGATCCATCGATGACTCCCGAGGACGCCCAGAAGCAATTCGTCTCGATCATCGAAACCGCCGAATAATCTCTTCTCACACCCATTGTATCGGCCCGTTTAATACGGGCCGATATGGTTTATCAAGTCGTTAAGAATAGGTGGATATGTCTATGAAGCGCCCGAACCAACTGTTCCGTAACCTTTCAGCCAAGATCGCAGCGATTCCAATGATCGTGACAGGTCTTTTTGTTTTTGTTGGCGGAACGGTCTGGACAGTTGTCTACAGTTTCACCAAGTCAGGTCTGTTGCCACGGCTAAAATGGGTTGGTCTCGACCAGTACGAGCGGCTGTGGAGCACAAAACGCTGGCTGGTGTCGATCGAGAATCTGGCAATCTATGGTATTAGCATGCTGGTACTCGTCTTCGTGATCGGGTTTATACTCGCCACCCTGATTGATCAGAAAGTTCGGTTCGAGAACGCTTTCAGAACGATCATCCTTTACCCTTTTGCGCTCTCCTTTGTTGTGACTGGTCTAGTCTGGCAGTGGATCCTGAATCCGGAATTTGGAATTCAGAGCATTGTACGGGACCTTGGCTGGAAAAGCTTCACCTTTGATCCTCTCTACACACCCGAGATAGCCATTTACGGCGTGCTAATCGCTGGCCTCTGGCAAGGCTCCGGTCTGGTCATGGTGCTTATGCTCGCGGGTCTGCGCGGCATAGACCAGGATATCTGGAAAGCAGCACGGGTTGACGGTATTCCTGCCTGGAAGACCTACCTATTCATTGTCATTCCGATGATGCGCCCGGTCTTCATAACGACCCTGGTTCTGGTGGTGAGCGGCATCGTCAAACTTTACGATCTGATTGTCGCACAGACTGGCGGCGGTCCCGGAATCGCTACCGAGGTACCGGCCAAATACGTTTATGACATGATGTTTGCGGCCTCTAATCTTGGTCAGGGCTTTGCCGCCTCAACGATGATGCTCGTGACTGTTGCACTGATCGTCATTCCCTGGGCGATGTTGGAATTCGGAGGTAAGAAAAATGGCTGATACCGCTGTATCTACCAATGTATCTAGCACCGCATCTTTGAGGGATGGACCGCGTGGTCCGAAACCGCGCCGAACCTTTTCGCGCCGTAACATCCTGCTTTACGGAACCCTTTTTGTCATTGCTGTGTATTATGCAATCCCGCTTTATGTAATGATTGTCACCTCGCTAAAAGGCATGCCCGAAGTCCGCATGGGCAACATTTTTTCGCCGCCGCTGGAAATCACTTTCGCACCGTGGGTCAAGGCATGGAGTCAAGCCTGCACCGGCCTGACCTGCAAAGGGCTGAGTATAGGTTTCTGGAACTCGGTGCGAATCACTGTTCCCTCGGTTATCATCTCGACCATCATTGCCTCGGTGAACGGCTATGCCCTCGCTAACTGGCGTTTCAAGGGTGCCAATGTGTTTTTCACCATCCTGATTTTTGGCTCGTTTATTCCCTATCAAGTCCTGCTCTATCCTGTGGTGATCCTGCTGCGCGAAATCGGTCTCTACGGTAAATTGGCAGGGTTGGTGATCGTGCATACAATCTTTGGCATGCCGATTCTCACGCTTTTATTCCGTAACTATTTTAGCTCACTGCCCGAAGAGCTTTTCAAGGCTGCGCGTGTTGATGGTGCTGGCTTTTGGGGGATTTTTCTTCGCGTCATGCTGCCAATGTCGATCCCAATCTTCGCAGTCGCCATTATTTTGCAGGTCACCGGTATCTGGAACGACTTTCTATTTGGCGTGGTTTATACCGGCCCCGAGTCATACCCGATGACTGTCGCGCTCAACAATATCGTGAACTCGACGCAGGGCGTGGTGGAATACAATGTCAACATGGCCGCAACGATTATTACTGGCCTTGTCCCACTCACAATTTATTTCGTCTCCGGCAAGCTCTTCGTCCGTGGTATAGCGGCCGGTGCCGTGAAAGGCTGATGTTTCATGAATTACGCTGTAGAAATTAAGGATCTCGACCTATACTTCGGTAATGTCAAGGTCCTGCAGCAACTTAATCTAGACATTTACAAAGGCGAGTTTCTGGTCTTGCTCGGCTCGAGCGGGTGTGGGAAGTCCACCCTTTTAAACTGCATTGCTGGGCTTTTGGAAGTGACCGATGGTCAGATATTCATTGGCGGCAACAACGTTACCTGGGCGCAACCGTCCGAGCGCGGCATTGGAATGGTGTTCCAGTCCTATGCACTTTATCCGCAAATGACGGTTGAGGGAAATCTGTCCTTTGGTCTGCGCAATGCCCGTATGCCGCGCGACGAGATTAGCAAGCGGGTCAGTCGCGCTGCCGGAATCCTGCAAATCGAACCGCTCCTCAAGCGCAAACCGGCTGCGCTCTCCGGTGGCCAGCGCCAACGTGTGGCGATCGGTCGTGCACTTGTGCGCGATGTAGATGTCTTCTTGTTTGATGAGCCGCTGTCGAACCTAGATGCCAAATTGCGCGCCGATCTGCGTGTCGAGATCAAGAAGCTACACGAACAACTCGACAACACGATGATCTACGTCACCCATGACCAGATCGAGGCTATGACGCTGGCTGACCGAATTGCCATCATGAAGGAAGGCAAAATCATGCAGCTTGCTAGCCCCAATGAAATTTACAACCGACCGCGCAATCTTTATGTCGCCGACTTCATCGGCTCACCGTCAATGAATTTCTTGCATGGCGAAATCAAAGACGGAAACTTCCTTTTAGATGGCATCACGATCCCGCTCAAGGGCTATGAATTTGCGGCTGACTCGAGTCAGGGAGGCAAAGCAATCCTTGGTCTAAGGCCCGAACATATCTTGACCGGTGACAACTTAGCTTCTGCCACCGTCAGAACCACAGTGACTGTCGAATTGGTCGAACCGATGGGTTCTGATACCTTGATCTATTCGACGCTTGCAGGCACCTTTATTCACGTGCGTATGGATGGTCAGGCAAGGGTCAGCCCTGGTGACAAAGTCGAAATTGGTTTTCAACCTGAGCGAGCCTCGCTGTTCGATCCTGAGACCGAAGACCGACTTTGAGCGCCAAACCAAGATCGAAACAGGAGACAAGTATCGACCTTTCTTTCCTGCTTTATGACTATAACTCTTTAGAAAGCTGCCAAACCCCAATAATGATGGGTTACAAATAATCTAAACACCTTGAGAAATCCTATATTACGGAGTGTTATATAGATCAGTCGGTCAGCATAAGTGCGTCATAATGACCAGGGCGCTTATGCTTCGACCCAAACTTTTTATTGTCGATGAGCCCACGTCCGCACTTGACGCTTACCTGCGAGTAGGCATCTTATATCAAGATGAAAGAATAATGTCACAAAACTGGATATGTCAGAGCTTACTTCCCTAGGTCAGAATCCTAAAGTCTTACACCATTTATGATTCAGTTCAGTATTAAATTTGCTCAAAGATATCCGTGATAAGTACGGCACAAGTGGGCTTTTCATTACCTATAATATTAGGCTTACTACCTCAGTGACCACATGTTAGTCATGTATCAAAGTGAAATGATCGAGCAAGGTTTTGTTAAGTCTATCGAAGATATCGTACAGCAAAGTCAGCATCCTTATACCTAGCGACTGCTGGCAGATGTACCTAAACTTTAGGAAGGTAAAGGAGAAGTAAATGTCTGATAATCTTATTTTTCCCCCAGACTTTATCTGGGGGACTGCAACAGCAGCCCATCAAGTAGAAGGTAATAATGTCAACTCAGATTTCTGGGTCTTAGAGCATATCCCAGGAACGATGGTTACTGAACCTTCTGGTGACGCTTGTGATCACTACCACCGCTACCGCGACGACATTAAAATGCTTGCCGAACTCGGTTTTAAGAGCTACCGTTTTTCAATTGAATGGGCAAGGGTAGAACCTGAAGAAGGCAAGTTTTCCTTTGCCGTGATTGAGCATTACCGCGATATGCTAAAAGCCTGTAACGACTATGGTCTTATACCTATGGTTACCCTGCATCACTTTACCTCGCCGCGTTGGCTTATGAAGCACGGCGGCTGGACAGGCGCAGAAACCCCAGCAAAGTTTGCCAACTATTGCAGCTATGTGATGGAGCACTTAGGTGAACTTATCCCCTATATTTGCACCCTGAATGAAGTAAATTTACCCGATTTGCTTGCCCATATTATGGCGGCACGTGAATCAGCAACAGATCATGC
>JAHEBB010000073.1 GCA_024642575.1 Trueperaceae bacterium
GGCCAGAAAAGATGAAGCAGTTCATCACGGCTTGCCCAATCTTCTTTATAGGCCAAATAGCTGCCTAAAAGCAGCGCTTGTTTAGGCGGAATGTCCAAGATGGTAGTCCCGACCAAGAGCTTGGCTTGACCCAGTAATTTTAAAACTGGCATTCGTTATCATAAACCAGATGACCTTTTGATTAACAGAAATTTCTTAAAAAAGGCCTCGAGCGCCGCTCCTGTAAACAAAGACGCTCGAGCCTTCTTGTTAAAGCTTAGGGCTTATTTATAATCGGCAAAGGTTTCGTACATCTTTTTTATTTCTTCGTCAGTTAAAGCGCGGTCAAAGGTCATGACTTCATCCATAAGGCCATTAAAAGGATAACGGTGGCTAACATCTGACTTGCGGTAGCCTGCTGTACCAAAGCGTGTACGTTGGTCGCTTGTCACAAAGCCATCGGTAATAAAGTTTGATTGATAAACAGCTGTTGTTGTTTTTACACCGTTGACAAATAGCCGTATATTGTTTTCGCCTGTGCCTGCACCACCATAAACAGCGACAACATGTGTCCAGACATTGGCAGGAGCAGTGTCTTTGCTTACAGGGTCGGCAAGGGCTAGTAAGGAATCTGAAGAGCTTTCTCCTGAATTGGGTCTACGTTGAAAGAACAGCATATTACCTTGGGCACTATAAAACTTCACTTTAGCTAGTACAAATTGACCTGCTTCTTTAAAGGGACCGGTTTCTGCTGCAAAAACTTCTAGTCCTGCATTACTTCTTGGGTTTATCCAGATACTTATAGTAAAGGGAGATGTGGTATCAAAAAGTGTAGGTGAGGGTTTGTACCCTGCAATATATGAATCTACACCATTCATTGCAAACGCCTGACCGAACTTACCAGCACCGTACTCCAAATTATTCTCGAAGGTATCACTACCCCCTTCGTCATTGGCATTGTTCTCAGCTTGCCACCAGTGGGTGGGTTGTGGCAGAGCAGCTCTTAAAGGGGTGCAGGTCTCAACATCGTACTCGGTCATGTCATTGATTTTCGCTAAGCTGTTATCACCGAGGTTATTTAGGTTAAAAGAGATGGGTTCAACTTGATTAATTTTAAGCTCTGCTTCGAAGTACGATTTTAGATTTCCGCCTCTAACAAGTTCTTTGACACCGGTTTCAGGCCCGCCAATGACTAAGACTTCGACTTTTGCATTCTTTAGCGTTTCTTGGAGTTCAGCTTTTGCGTAGCCATCTACACCAGCAGCCGGTGATTCATAAGAAAACTCTAAAGCTGCTTTGATCTTTTCTTTACTTTCAGATGAAGTAAAAGAGTACATAAGAATGCGACCATAAGACACGCTTGAGATATATAAGGGGAGGTTTTCAGAGTTAATGCCAAACTGTTGTAAATCTTGTGCAGTTGTAGTGTTACTAAAGAAAGCAGAGGGGCTTTCGGGTTGGTCTACGGCGATGGTAAAAAGATTTTGAACAAAATAGGCAGTGTAGGTGTACTCTTTGGCACTACGGTTGTACTTGAGCTTGGCACTGGCATCTACCCCTAGATAATGACCTGAAAGACCCAATTCAAGAGCGGTTTGCGAGCCACTAAAACTTTCAACGGATTGGAAGTTGCTTTTTCCTGCACCTATTGCGACCTCACTATCAATAGCGTTAACAATAAGTTGGTTAATTGCTTCTGAAACTGTGCTGCCAACAGGCTCATTAATGGTGGTGCTAATGCCCTTGCTTACACCTAAAAGCCCACCACCTGTTGCGTAGATAGATAAAGGTGCGCGTCTACTTTTATCAAGTGCCAGCAGGCGTAAAGAGCCTGATAGATGCGGTTTTCCTTGAATAAGCGCACCCGGCCAAATGGTACCTGCCGTTGGATTATAAAGGGCAAACTCTTCTGGGTTTTTGGTCATGCTGAAGGTTTGGGTTTGACAACTATAAACCTGGCCATCGACCAGTTCTTCTCGAGCTGCGCTTTTTTCACCAACGGCTACAGGTTCTGGGGTAGGTTCTTCAAGCTTGGCAACACTCTCCCAGCTGGGTAAGCCATTAATAAATTCGCTTATGTTGCCCGTCTGACTCGTAGTACCACAAGCCACCAAGATGAAAAGAAGTATTAGCAGAGAGATACCTTGGGTTAATTGCTTTAATGGGTAAGACTTGCTTTGTTTCTGATTCACTAGGAATCCTCCTTAGATTTTTTGTTGATCTAAGCTTAAACAAGGCTTATCAGTGAATTATCAGTGGAGGGATAATAGGCAGATGATAGTTGGCTTTAAGCTGTGCACAATCATGTGATAGATGTTTTAAATACCTAAAAATAATTTGTTATTCTTTTCTTTAGGAAGAGGCAAGGAACGAAGGTAAGGGAGTTAGAAAAAGCCCCAGAATGCTTAAGCATTCTGGGGCTTTTAGGTTGTTTGGTTAAAATCTAAGCTGCGGCTTTAGCTCTAGCACTCTCTAAGGTTTTCATTAGGCTATTAAAGGGTTTAATAAACTTGTCAACGCCTTCATCTTCTAGGGTTTGGGTAATTTCATCCATAGTGATGCCTAGTTTGGCAACCTCTGTTAGAACTTCTCTGGCGCTATCAAGGTTATCTTCGATGGTATCAGCGACGTTGCCGTGGTCACGGAAGGCGTCGAGGGTTGGGGTGGGCATGGTATTGACAGTATCTTGACCAATTAAAGTTTCAACATACATGACATCGTTATAATCAGGGTTTTTGGTGCCTGTTGAGGCCCAGAGCAGGCGCTGAACACGGGCACCTTTTTTCGCAAGTGCCTGCCAGCGCTCACTGCCAAAGACTTCTTTGTAAATTTGATAGGCCATCTTGGCATTGGCAATAGCAACTTTTCCTTTGAGGTTTTTGGCTGCGTTGTTGCCTTTAGTGGCAATGTCATCAAACATCGGGTCAAGCATGACATCGATGCGGCTTAAGAAGAAACTGGCAACCGAGGCAATACGGTTCAAGTTTTTGCCAGCTGCGTCGGCTTTTTCTAGACCTTCAACATAAGCCCAGGCCACGTCACGGTAGCGCTCGAGCCCAAAGAGCAAGGTTACATTGACATTAATACCTTCACCTATCAGGGTGCTAATGGCAGGTAGACCCGCTTCGGTTCCTGGTACTTTAATAAAGGTATTCGGGCGAGCTAAGCGTTTCCACAAATGACGCGCTTCTTTAACTGTTCCCTCGGTATCATTGGCAAGGTCAGGGGCAACCTCGAGGCTGACGTAACCGTAGCGGCCATCATTGCTGTCATAAAGATTTCTAAAAAGATCAGCCGCATCTTGAATATCTTTGACGACAATATCTTCATAGATTTCAGCGGTGCTTTTGCCCTTGGCAGCGAGTTCAGCAATAGCCTCCTCATAGTCACTTGACTGAGCAATGGCTTTTTCAAAGATGGCTGGGTTAGAGGTAACACCGCGAAGGCCATCGCGCTCAATAAGCGTTTTTAAAAAGCCATCATGCATCATGCTGCGCTTGATTTCGTCCATATAGACAGACTGACCAAAATCATTAAGTTTTTTAAGTGGATTCATCTTTTTTCTCCTGATAGAAATGTTTGCAGGTTCAGGTCAAACGACCTTTCTCTTTAGCCTAGCATAGTGGTAACGATTACGGCCTTATGTACGATTAGCTACCTCAGTTTTGCTATCCAGATAAATATTCGAGGTTGCTTAGTTATTCTAAAAGCAGGTTATTTAGAAATTTGACGTTTTAGTTTGCTGCTCAGGTTTTTTACTATGTTTCAAAATGAGCTGCCGCAAATCTTCTTGACTAAAGCTTGTTTCTAACCTCTGGGCAATGATCTTTGCCAAACTGGCTGCACTACCCTCAGCATTTTCCTTTGGCCCCCAGTGCCAGCCAGCCGCGTAAGCATCGGTATCATATTTGCCTCGAGCGATGGCAGCACTATTAATAGCTTGCATAAAACGACTGGGCAAGGTGACTTTAAACACGCCTTGAGCATCTTCGGCCTTGACCTGATAAGGGATTTCATGCCAGTACATAAGGCGGTAAGTAGCCACAGTTAAGCCTTTAATAGCTTTGCTGCGTCTTCAGGCGTATCGATGTCTTCATAGCGCTCGAGCCAAACTTCTTCCACTTTGCTATCAGCCCTTTTAAGCGCTTTTGCCCCTTTATCGCCTTTTAAATGGTGAGCACGTTCAAAAAGCTGTCTGGCAATAACGACAGGAGGCCCTTGAATACCTTCATAGCTAGAAAAAACCAACTCGGCTTGCGTTTCTTGCTGTTTTTTAAGTAAGTCTTTAAGATGCGTTTCTGAGATAAAGGGTTGGTCGCCCAGGAGAACAAGGGCTAAGTTTGTATCAGGAGAAAGCGCGCTCATGCCCACGCGCAGGCTCGAGCCTAAACCTTCTTGCCAATCTTGATTAAGCACGACCCTTGCTCCAACTTTTTCAGCAATAGGACTATAGATTTCAGGGTAAGCACCTACTACAACGATGACCTCAGAGCATAGGCTTTGCGCTTTAGCAATAGCGTGCTCCAAGAGGGTTTTGCCATCAAGCTCGAGCGTGAGTTTAGCCTTACCCATGCGCCGGCTTTCACCTGCTGCCAAGATAATCCCTGTCATTAGCGGTTGGCTTTCATAAGTAAGCGTTCTAAATTTTCTAAACTTTCAAAATTGTGGGAGGGGGCAAAAATATCTATATAAGGCATGGCTGTCCGCATACCGCTGGCACTCGGTTCATAACCAGGGCTGGCGGCTAAAGGGTTTAACCAGATGACCTGATGCGCACGCTCATGCAGGCTGCGCATGCTACGTTGCAAAATGTCCAAGTCGCCCGTATCCCAACCATCACTGTTAATAATGATGACGGTTTTGCTATCGATAGAATTGCCATAGTGCTCGAGCAGCTTTGCCAGACAAGAACCAATTTTGGTGCCACCACTGCGCCCGGGCATAGCTTCTCTGGCTGCCATAATGGCCTCATCAACACCGCCTCGCTGTAAGTGCGGGGTTAAGCGGTAAAGATCGGTGCTAAAACCAAAAACTTCGGTTTTACCCATATAGCGCTGCCTGACAAAGGCAAAAGCCAGTTGGAGTAAAAAGTGGCTATAAATCATCATCGAACCCGAAACATCAAAAACAAAGAGAATGCGAGTTTTACCCAGCTCACGGGTTTTGAATTTTAAGTCTAGGAGTTCGCCGCCTTTAGAGATGCTTTTACGAATGGTGCGGCGCAAATCGGTGAGTTCTGCTTTGCGAGAAGATGCGACCCAGCGCCGAGACGCTTTGGTTGCCAGTTGTTTGGCTAAGCGGCGCACCAGTTTTTGCAAGGCATCAACCTGATTGGTCTGCACCATGCTATCTTTTTTAGCAATGATTTCATCGCGGCTGTAACCCATGGTCTCAACCCGCTCATCGCTTTCAGTGCCCTGCTCCCAGTCAAGTAGCGAAAGACTCTGGACTTTTCGCGCTTGCGGAAGCTGATTGACCTGGGGGTCTAAGCTATTTTGGGCCAAAAGGCCAGCTTCCCAAAAATCGGTAAAGTGACGTTCAAAGCTGCGCTGCTCATAAGGACTTTTGGCAAAGACGGTTTGCAGCGCCAAAAAAACATCATCGCGGTCACCAATATTTACCTTGCCCAGTGCCTCGAGCCCTAGACTCACCTCACCAGGGCCAATCAAAAACGCATGACGCCGTAAGGTATAAGCAAATTGCAATAAATTGGCCTCGAGCCTGCTGTGGTAAAGGTCTAGCATGTGGCTTAAAGCATAAAGGACGGATCTTTAGAGAATGTCGTAGTAAGAGACAAAGGAGAATATTTACCAACATGATTTGAGAATGCGAAGATAAAGAAGGTGATAATGGTTTACTCCTCCAGCTCGGATTTAAAAATGATTTCGTTTTACTGCATCACCCTTAAATCAACCGATATTAATTGCTTAGAGAAACAGGTTTTTTGTATTCGTTTAGGCAAATGAGCAATTCGTTTAGATCAATTGGCTTGGTCAAATAGTGGCTTGCGCCAAGCTCGCGTAAGTCTGCCTTGCTGCTACTACTGGCATCGGCACTAAGAACAACCACAGGAATCTGAGCCGTTGCAGGATTGCGTTTTAAAGCCTGTAAAACGGCTTTCCCCGATAATCCTGGCAGATGTAAATCAAGCAAGACAATATCGGGTAAGAGATTTTGGATAAGCTCGAGCCCCGTGTCACCGCGCATACTGGTGGCGAGTTTTATATCAGGTAAATGGGCAAGCATATGCTCAATCAGGTTTAAATTGATCAGATTATCTTCGATATAAACCACTGACCTTTGTTCTGTGCTGGGGCTAAAGGATGGTTGAACTTGCTGTTTTTCGCTTCCGACATGGGTGGCCGCAGGGAGGTCTAGTTTGACTAACGTTCCTTTTTCCTGGCTGCTGCTAAGGCTAATGGTACCCTTTAATAGTTTCACCAATTCTTGCGTCAGACTAAGGCCAATTCCCGTACCTTCGATGGTAGATTGCTCCGCGCCCAGGCGATTAAAAGGGGTAAACAGGTCTTTAAGTTTATCTTCGGCAATGCCAATACCTGTGTCTTGAAGGCTTAGCTCGAGCCTATCTCCTTCTTTTTTTACAATAATGCTAACGCTGCCTTGAGGCTTATTGTACTTATAGGCATTAGACAGTAAGTTGATCAAAATCTGTTTAAGGCGCTGCTGATCTGCCTTAACAAATGCGTTTTCAGCCCCTTTAACTAAAGTAGCAATTTGTTTATCCGTTGCAAGGTGTTTGGTTAGGTGCAAAGCTTCATTTAAAACATCTGAAAGGTTGATGGCTTCTATTGATAAAGACAGCTTACCTGCCTCAATTTGGGAAATATCTAAGACATCATTGACCAGATTTAACAGATGCCTACCTCCCTGACTAATATGTCTTAATTGATGCCTTTGGGTATCTGTCAAAGAAGACATGTCAAGTAATTGTGAAAAACCTAAAATAGCATTGAGGGGTGTCCGAAACTCATGACTAACTCGGGATAAAAATTGGCTTTTGGCGTTGCTCGCTTCTTCAGCTAAATGTTTAGCTTTAAGCAAATTAGCCTCTGTGTTTCTTTCTTTGGTGATATCAAGAAGTAGGAGTACATAATTTATACACTCTCCATTTTGATTTAGAATAGGTTGGCCTTCAGTTATGACGTATATAGACTCTTTTGACTTAGTTTGCAGAATCTGCTCTGTCTTAAACGTTTCGGTAGGTCGAATCTTATCGAGGTAAAGAGCATAACTATCTCTATGTACTGGATTAATTAAGAATTCCCTCGCTTTTTTACCAACAATCTCTTCAAGATAATAGCCAGTTAGTCGCGTAAAACTCTCATTTATCCATTCATATTGACCATCAGACTTGACAATAGCAACAGCGTGACTGCTTTTATTGGCTATAACCGCTAATTTGCGGTTGTTTTCTTGGACAGCCCTATGAGCTTTTCGCTCTAAGATTGTTTGCGTGACATCACGAATAAAGACAACAAAAATGCGTTCGCCTGCTAGTTCGGTTTCATTATCAGAAATTTCCATATAAAAGCTTTCGCCATTTTTACGCTGACCTTTAAGGAGGACATTGCGTAGATTTTGGCGGTGCATCTCGAGCGTAAGCGGGACAGGCGTGAGCGTTTGGACAGATTGTCCAATGATTTCACTAGGTTTGTAGCCAAAGATGCTTTCAGCCGCGGGGTTAAAAAATTGAATAATCAGGCTTTCGTCAATCATCAAAATGGCATCTACCGAATGGTTGAGAACCATTTTTAAAGAAGCGGCAGAGGTTGCCTTTTCAAGCTCGAGCCGCTCGAGTTGCAAAGAGGCTTGATTTAAACTGACTTTAAGCCGTTCAAATTGTAAGGGTAAAGGAGGCAAATTTAAGGTTTGTCCGGGTTGCCTGATAAATCGTAAAGCAAATCGACTGGCTTTTTCCAGACTGCTCAAGGGTCTATAGAAAAACAGGGCAATAGCTAGCAGGCTGATAAGAAGACCAAAAAAGGTAATAAAACCGCTGCGCTGGGTAAGTTGTCCATGAAACCTATCGACACTAGTAATATTGGCAGTTAGCCTCACCATGCCAATAAGCAGATTGTCCTTGGTTATAGGTTGCCAGATGCTAAGTAGAGAACCTGAAATAAGGGGTTTGAGGTCAGAAGGTAGCTCGAGCCTACTCCCCGAACTGATAATTTGGTGACCATTGAGCGTATTTTTAATCCCTTTGATAAGCTGACCTTCTGAGTTATAAAGCTCTATGCCTAAAAGGTCGGGCATTTGGGCAAATTTGGCCAGATCTAAAAATAGCGCATAGTCATCGTGAGCCCCTAAGCGCTCCTTGCTTTCTGCTGCAATGAGTTTGGCGATGGCCTGATTATGCGCAATGTATTCGTTAAGAACGATATTTGTTAGAAAATTGCCCTGAACAAAAATGAAAAAGAAAGAAGCTGAGCAGGCTAATGCTATAAAAAAAAGACCTACCTGCAAATAAAAATTTCTCAGGGCATTTTTAGCAAATGCTAAGGTAGGTTTGACCATAGTAAATCACAACCGAGCTTCATCAGTTGGGATTTACTTTAGGCATACTTTATTACGACAGTGTTACATCTTTTATTAGTTTGCGATTTGTCGCCAGGCCTGCTCGAGCCACTCGGCTTCTGCTCCGGGCCTAAAACTTTCTAGAGCTTTAACCAGTGCAGGTAACCATTTGGATTTAAAGCGTTTTTGGTCTTCATAGTGTTTAAGCAAAACACTGATGGTTGTCTCTAGGCTCTCAGGCTCGAGCCGCTCACGGTTGAGCATGGCCAGAGCAGTCGTCCAATCGAGACTTTCTGCCACCCCCGGTACTTTTTCTAATGAAAAGCGGCGCAAAAGTTGCACAATAGCCACAATTTGTGCACTGATTTCTTCACTAACCCCAGGTACTTTGGTTCTTATAATATGCAACTCTTTATCAAAAGCCGGGTAATCTACCCAGAGATAAAGGCAGCGGCGACGCAGTGCGTCTGAGAGTTCACGGGTGCGGTTACTGGTTAAAACAGTGTAAGGCGCATGTTTGGCCTTAAGCGTGCCTAATTCAGGGATGCTTACTTGCCAATCGGAAAGAAGCTCTAATAGAAAGGCTTCAAAGGCTTCATCGGCGCGGTCAACTTCGTCAATCAGTAAAACAGAAGGTTTTTCGGTGCGTATGGCTTTAAGTAGGGGGCGCTCGAGCAAAAAGCCCTCGCTAAAGATTTCTTCTTCTCTAGCATCAAGGGTCTTATCGCTACCTTCTTGCATGCGAATATGTAAAAGCTGTTTTTGATAATTCCATTCATAAATGGCGGTGCTGGCATCTAGCCCTTCATAGCACTGTAAGCGGATGAGTTCAGCATCATTTATGGCCGCCATAACCTTGGCAATTTCGGTTTTACCGACCCCTGCGGGGCCTTCAACCAGTAAAGGACGCTCTAAACGCTGGGCTAAGTAAATGGCAGTGGCAATGTCTCTTTCGGCAATATAACCACCCGACTCGAGCGTTGCCTGAATCTTTTCAATATCGCTATGCATTTTTTAAGTGTATCAAGCCATAAGCTTAGCAAACTGTTTTCCAGACGTAAGCAGGGTCTTGTTTGCTAGCTCGAGTCAGAAATCTGTCAGATTCCTGTAATGGTTTTGTCATAGCCAATGACTTAAGCTTTGGAACAAGGTTAGTCAGTGTTGACAAAGTGAATCCCAAATACGCTATGAACACCTGACCTTAAAAACATGTTGAAGTCTGCTTCGCCCTGGGCACCTAGAGCAGATGGAGTGAGTGGTGCAACCAGCTAAAGTTTCCCAAAGATTTTGGCCTACAACTTAATACGACCTCATCAAGGTCCAAAGAACATATAGGAGTGATTTGCGATGTGTATATATGTGTTCCGCGGCGCGAGGACTATAGCCCTTTGGCTTAGTGCTTTCATCGTCATAATGGTTTTAAGTTCATGTGGTTCTACCACAACGTCTCCCATTTCTAATAATCCTGATCTTAGCCCCGAAGCTAAGTATCCCATGCAAACCCTTGAGGGTTTAAGCATTGATTTAAGCAGTGCTGGCGCTGAGCAATTTTATGAGTTTACGCTCGAGCTTGAGAATGCAACTTCAGTTAGTTTAAATCTAACCGTTACCGATGCTGATGACGCTAAAGAAGCTGCTCTTTATGTCAATAACGAAGGCCCCTTAGAGCTTTTCGCCAATAGAGTTGCCCAAGATGGCAGCTCGAGCAAGCTAAGTTGGCAATTGCCTGTTAAATGGTTTAAATCTGGTACCAATGAACTAAGTTTTATCAATAAATCAGGCGATGGTTTTGAAATAACTGCGGGTAGTATTCAGCTGAGTGATAAAGCTGCTGAAGACCTGGTTATAAGCAGTGATGTCGATCCAGAACCTGGCATTGAACCCATCCCTAGCCCAGAACCAAGTCCAGAACCTATTCCTAGCCCAGAACCAAGTCCAGAGCCAAGTCCAACCCCAGTTCCTGGCCCTGTGGACGCTGAGTTTCCACTCGTCTTAAGCAATAATGCTGATTTACGTACAACGGTAACAAGCGAAAAACCCGTAGATGCCAGTAAAGTTTTACTTACTCTGTCAGTTCTAGACCCAGATAACGCTGCTGAAGGTGAACTTTATATCAATGGTAATGGTCCTATCATCCTTTTTGATACCTTTGCTCAAGCCAATAACGACGGTAAGACTCTCGATGTTGCTCTGGAAACGCCCCTGAGCTGGTGGAAAAATGGTACCAATACTTTACGTTTTAAGCATATAGCTACGATAGGATTTACCGTTAAAGCCGCACAGTTAGAATTCGTTGTACCTGAACCAGCCCCAAGTCCCGCACCAATTCCAGCCCCTGAACCCACACCAGCCCCAACCCCCACGCCAACTCCTACGCCAACCCCAACCCCTGAGCCAAGCCCAGATGCAAACTTTCCTCTGGTATTAACAAACAATGCCGATTTAACGACCAGTCTCACTGTTACCAAACCGCAAAACACTAGCAAAGCCCTACTAACGCTTACTGTTGTTGACCCAGATAACTCAAATGAGGGCGAACTTTATATCAACGACAATGGCCCCTTTATCCTCTTTGGTAGTCTAGGTGATGGTGGCAATGATGCTAAGACCATGGATGTTACCTTTGAACTTCCTGTTGCTTGGTGGAAAGATGGCAAAAACAGCTTACGCTTTAAGCATGTTGCTACAGGAGGCTATACGGTGAACGCTGTTAAGCTAAACTTTGCCACCAGTGCTCCTGCACCAGACCCAACCCCTAGCCCTGAACCCACCCCTACTCCGACTCCAAGTGGTTTAGCTATGTGGGATACCCAGTTAAACTTTGAGCCTATTACAAGACCAACTGTTCAATTGCAAAATCTCGGGCTTGCACCTTGGCAAACCGTGACCAAAAATGACATTACCTTTATGGGTTTACCCCGTATTGACGGCAACGGCTCAGGCTCCCCCTATCCTAAGAGCAACCGCATGTACGAAAGCCGTGATGGCAAGACGGTATTAGCACTTCGTATGTATCCTTTAACGATTGTCGACGTTTTAAAACGTACCGAAAAACCTCTTAACGCCAATGTCAGTATTCAAGAAGCTATGTTCCTTTATGAAAGCCCCAAGATTATTGCTAGTACCAAAGATACTCGGATTATTGAAGTAGATTTGTCCGGTCGTTACGAAGTGCTCTACGACTTTAAAGGTTTTGATGGTCGCACGACAGATGAGGTAAGTATTGGTAGTTATGAAGGCTCACAGTCTTACGATGACAAAGTGATTCCAATTGTTGTGCAACAAGGCAATGACCATGTAGCCGTCCTTCTCAACCGCGAAACCAGAAAGATTATCTCCTTCCAGCGCCGAGTTAATGGCTGGAGTGAAGCAGGTACCGTAGCAATTGACTGGTTTAACACAGATCCAACCGGTCAGTACGGCATCTATAATCTGAAAAACTGGACTGCCTTTGCTAAGACCAATGATCAAAAATATATGCGACCCATTGTTAGCTTTAATCAGAACTTAAATAAAGAACTTAACACCCTCCTTGATGTTGGTGAACACGCAGACTTCTTTATCTTTAAAGGTAAGCCATTTATGATTACCCAAACCTCTAAGTTGGTTGATGTAAGTAATGGTGCTACAACTAATGTGCCCAATATCGGTTGGGGTCACTTGGGTGGACGCAGCAAAGTTGATGGGCTTTACCTCTTTGACAGTAATAACAAGTACTTTGAGCTTCGCACCGCTTATGACCCCAATAAGAGCATTCCGATTGCCCAGCACAATACTGAATCTCAGTACAGTGTCGCTTCACCAAGTGGTAAATACGGTATGGCCTCCTATATGAAAAACGGTGGGCTCGAGACTGTCATCTGGACCCTTGGCTCACGCTGGGTAAAATAACCGTCTTTTTCGGAGTGTAGCAGGAAGCTGCTACACTCCATCTAAAAAAACTTAAACAGAAGCTATCCCAAAACTAGCTAGCTATTTCTTTTCTTATTCTAAGTGCTATACCTCTTATATTTAATTTCTTCTTCTGTTTATACATCGCAAGCCGAATGCATTTGGGGCATTCGGCATTTTTCTTTTTATTAGATTTAAGGTTTTACAGCGCGTAAAGCTAAAAAGAGCGGTATGTTTGGATTGTTTTGCTGCTCCTTACCAGGCATAGGCTGGTCAGCAAGTTCACGTAAAAGCTCGAGCCTAAACCCTGTGGCAGTTAAGGTATTTAGATAATCTCCCATGGGGCGGTGAAAACTATAGGTGGTACCTGGCCCTATTTGTTTCATAGGAACACGTAACGGTTTTAAATAGCTATCAATCCGACGATAATTGAGTTTTCGTCTTTTATCGTAGCCCCAGCCACTTTGTCTAGGAACACGAAAACAGGGGTGAATCATAAAAATAACCAAGCGCGCACCCGAATGAAGCGAACTGTAGGTGGCCTTTAAAATATCATCAAGAGGCTCCATATCTTGAATGCTTAAAAGGAAAACCGCTGCATCAAACTTTTGTTTCTTCAGGCTAACGTGTTTATCAAACATTCTCGCATCTGCCTGAATGATACTTAAAGCTCCATGATAGCGTTTGGCTAAGGCAATCAGTCTAGGGCTTAATTCAACGCCTGTATAAGTTGCCTTTTTAGCCAAAATATAAGGAGCTAAAACACTCGTCCCAGAGCCAATTTCGAGTACTTTTTCATTTGCCTTCAGCTCAAGAAGCTCGAGCACCGTAGGAATGGCAACTTTTCGGTGATAGTGACTGCCTTTTTTACCTACCCAGCCGTCATACCAACTTGCGACGGTATCCCAACTTGTGTTTTTGTGTGCCATAACAGACCTCCAAACAAAACGTTACGTTTGGCAAGTTGCAGGGCGAAAATTGTCAATAGAAAAACGCAAGCAAACCTGCCAAAAAGTCAGGTTAACTACTCGGAAAAGCTGAACTCTACTCTGTTTGAGTAAATTACCTTCCAAATAGTTTTTACTTGCGTAAACGTATCATTGAAGTTAGCTTAGCATGGGGTTAAACGAAAGTAAATTTATCCCAGAAAAGAATAGATGGCAAAAGAAAACCCAGAATCGCATGAAGCTAAACCCTGGGTTTGCCGTAAATTTATTAATAAAACTTAAGCTTGAATAACGCCGTTTTCGGTGCCTTGATCATTGGGCACAGTGTAATCGGCTTCGGGGTCGTTGATAAACTCATAACTACCGTTTTGCTCTAAGACATAGCGGAATTCATAGTTTTGACCAGGCTCGAGCTCTTGTACCAGTTTCCATTTACCATTTTTTTGTTGCTCAAAGGCAGCAGGTTGCCAGTTATTAAAATCAGCAATTAGGTGAACTGCATCAGCACTGACACCGTTATCGAGTTCGAATGTGACTTTGGTTGCGTTACGACTTTTAACGAATTGTTTTTTAATCATGGGGTTTCCACCTTTACCTTGTGCTTGGGTTTTTCAAAGGGATTGCTTTCTTAAGAAAAACGTAAAAATATGATTTTGCCTAGAGAGACTGAAATGTAAGAAGATTGAATAGCAATAATGAAAAACACATTCCTGAAATTTGAACCACACCAAGTTATAACTGAGCATCCATACTTCAGTTACTGCTTATAAGTCTAGTGACGCATTAGGTCAGGGTCAAGGGTAGATTGTCCCTATGAAAAGCCTATCTGAATGCGTTAGTAAAGACAAAAGGTACAAATAAAGTTTCTTTTTGAACATTTATGTTTCTTTTTGTGCATTTTGGCTCATTTTGCCGTTAAATTATTCCCTATTTTGAGAAACATAGATGATTGGCGGAAAATCAAAATGAGTGAGGCTTAGCTAAGGGGTTCGTTAGGCAAATAGGGTAGACTTTAACTGTGTTAGCGAAGGCGATTTCAGCGGCAGTCCTGGGGGTTGAAGCATTCGAAGTAGAAATTGAGGTAGATATTGCCAATGGTCTACCTAGTATAACGACCGTAGGTTTACCCGATATAGCGGTACAAGAATCTAAAGAGCGTGTGCGGGCAGCTATTAAAAATGCAGGTTTTCCGTTTCCCGCAAGTCGGATTGTCATCAATCTTGCCCCTGCTGATATTCGCAAAGAGGGACCTGCTTTTGATTTGCCCATCGCGCTAGCGGTTTTAAGTGCGCAGGGCATCATTCCAGAAAAAAGATTACAAGAAACGGTTATCAGTGCTGAGTTGGCGCTTGATGGTAGTTTGCGAGCGGTTCGAGGCGCTATTAATATAGGTCTATTTGCGGTTAAAAAGGGAATCAAAAATGTGCTGGTTCCGCCTGCCAATGCTGCTGAGGTGGCGGTTTTTACCGATTTGAATGTCTATGCGCCAAAGACCTTACTTGAAGCTATCAAGTTTTTAAGAGGGGATATGACGCTCGAGCCTGCCAAACCTGAAACTTTAAAAACTGAAGAGGCATTTCTAGATTTTCAAGATGTCAAAGGTCAGGTTTTAGCCAAGCGAGCCCTTGAAATTGCCGCTGCCGGGGGGCACAACATCTTGTTTACTGGGCCTCCAGGTTCGGGTAAAACCATGCTGGCTCGGCGCTTGCCAGGCATATTGCCCCTTTTAGAACGAGATGAAGCTATCGAAGTAACGCAGATTCACTCGACCGCAGGTGCTCTAAGACAAAGTGGTTTGCTCCAGTCAGCACCTTTTAGAGCGCCTCACCATACTGTTTCAGATGCAGGGCTTATTGGCGGTGGCAATATCCCCAAACCCGGTGAAGTAAGTCTGGCACATAGAGGTGTTCTTTTTCTTGATGAATTTCCCGAGTTTAGTCGCCGCGCCCTAGAAGTTTTGCGTCAGCCTTTAGAAGATGGCATTGTCACCATTAGCCGAGCTAAGGCTTCTCTTACTTTTCCTGCAAGATTTATGCTGGTGGCCTCACAAAACCCTTGCCCTTGTGGCTACTATGGCGATAAGGGAAAACTATGTACCTGTAGCCCCGTCTTAAGACAGCGCTATCAAGACAGAATCAGTGGGCCCCTCATGGACCGCATTGATTTGCGTGTTTCTGTGCCTAGGCTTACAGCTGATGAGTTGGTACAAGCGTCCACGGGTGAGGCAACCGATACCATTCGGCAAAGAGTAATTGCCGCTCGACAGAGAGCGCTCGAGCGGCAAAAAACGGCCAATGCCTATTTACAAGGTCGCGCTTTGCGAGAACATATTAAATTACTTCCCTCGAGTGAGCAATTTGCTAAGACTATGGCGACTCAGTTGGGGCTTTCTGCTAGAGGTTTTGACCGCTTGCTTAGGGTGGCGCGCACCGTAGCAGATTTGGCAAATGATAAGACCGTTACTGAGACCCATTTGGCTGAAGCCGTAAGCTATAGGGGCATGCTCTAGGATTTGTGCTTAAAGTTATAAAATTGTTGTGCTGAACGCCTAAAATCTTTGATCAAACAGTAGATATTTTCACACGTTTCGGGGACAAATGCCCCCGAAGTGAAAGAAGGACTGCGTGATACATTTGAGGGATGATATATAAGGAGGAAACTGTGCCTAAACGAAGCTGGTTTCGTCTAATTAGCTTAAGTATTTTGTCTATTTTGCTGTTAGGCGGTTGTTCTTTTGACACCATACAATCAGCGCTTGATCCCCAAGCGCCTATACCTAGGGCGCAACATGATTTGCTCATTTGGGTTTCTTGGTTAAGTCTGATTGTTATTGTGGCGGTAGGAGTTGTTTTGTTTGGTTCGCTAGTTCGCTACCGTGCCAAAGCAAACGATAAAACCATACCAAGCCAAACTCATGGTAATACTGTGCTTGAAATAAGTCTGATTGCGCTTGCTACAGTGATAACTATTTTGGTTGTTGTACCAGGTGTTCGCACGATATTTAAAACTGAGGGACGTATTCAAACAGAAGATATAACCGCAGATGACATTGTGGTAAACGTGACGGGGTATCAGTGGTGGTGGGCCTTTGACTATCCTGATTTGGGCATAACGACCGCCAATGAATTGCATATTCCTAAAGGTAAACGGGTTATTTTAAATCTTAAATCCGCCGATGTTTTACATAGCTTCTGGGTTCCCAAGCTCTCAGGTAAACGCGATCTTATTCCGAATCAAGCAAATCAACTCTGGTTTGTTACCGATGAAAATACCCCAGAAGGCATTTATTATGGTCAGTGTGCAGAGCTTTGTTTAGGTGCGCACGCCTATATGCGTTTTCGCGTGATTGTCGATAGCGAAACAAATTTTGCTGCCTGGACCGACAAGTTTACAAGCATTGCGCCTTTACAGGCTAGTACCGAGCCCAGTATCCAACTGGTGCAAGCTGACCCTCTGGTTGAGCAGGGCAAGGCATTGTTTAAGCAGAAGGGCTGCGGAGCTTGCCACGCTATTAAAGGCTATTCTGGTGGGGCACCTGATAAGCCTAACTTGACCAATTTTGGTCTGAGGAATTCTTTGGCTGCCGGTGTTTTAGATATGCCTGCCGATAATATAGATGTAAGAAAAGCAAACTTGGCACGTTGGTTACATAATCCTCAAGAGGTTAAGCCTACAAACCGTATGCCAACGCTATGGGCCAATGGTGACCCTAAAGCTGATGAAGAAATCGCTGCCATTGCAGCTTATTTGCTAAGTCTTGGTGTTGAAAACGAAGCCCAAGCTAACGTAGGAGGAAATTATGGCAATTAGTCGTCGCCCTGCGGCTGCGGGCTCGAGCCTGCCTGGACTACTCAGCCGCCCGAACGGCTCAGGCTTACTCAGTTGGTTTACTACCATTGAC
>JAHEBB010000433.1 GCA_024642575.1 Trueperaceae bacterium
TAAAGGCTCTTTAAACCCAATTTAAAACCTGATTTTGCACACTCATCTGTAGGAGCTTCATTCTTTCATTCACTTTTTTTAGGGATTTGTGCACACCCCTGAAATCTCCTCACTCATGAAAAAGGAGCGATAATGGAAAATTTAGATCAGTTTGAACGTAATGATGTACTGAATGAGCTTGAGGCCTTAGAACTCGAGTTCGCAGCTTTAGGTTTCTCAGATTTCGATTTAGATGATAGCGAGGCATTTAATGCCTTTAGTGCTGAGTTAAGTGTTGCTGGTTTTAGTAATGATGAATTAAAAGATGTGTCTGTCAATGCTCTAGTTGAAGATACTTTAGATGTTGCTTGGTTTCTTGGCAGCATTAAAAGAAAAGTTCGCCAATTACTAGAAAAATTAGTTGGTTTGGTTAGACGTTATGGCTCTCGTTGCCAGAGGGCTGTCGAGTTAACAACCACTGCACTCAGGCAATATCGTGAAGGTAAATGGTGGTCAGCTCTCAAAACAGCCTATCGGGCACTTAAAGCATTTAAGAGTTGCGTGGTGTAAAATCCTTTGCACAATCAATCTCAGTCACTTCTGAGATTGATTGTGCCCTCTAAGAAACTTACTTGCTCAATCACCCAAACAATTTAATAGAACGATTGATTTAATCTATAGCCTTCTAGAAAGGAAATAAAATTTGAACTTTAGCAAATTGCATCAAAATGCTAAAACTAGTGGTGGTTTTGATATTGATCAGGCAATCAAAGATTTAGAGCAGTTGCAGCACAGTGTTTCTGAAGAGCAGTCAAGCTTGAAGGAAAGACTTATTCATTTGTTGGAACAGGCTGTTACGCTTTTAACCATGCTGCTTGAAACAAAAAATCGTCAACCTAGTGAATAGATGTTTTTTAGACCATTAGAGATTGATAAACCTAGGAGATTAAATGTCTAATAACGCAAAGAAACGCTATTTAATTGGTAACCGCAGTAGCTTGCCAGACGCTTTAAATTCGGCAGACTTGTCGATGTTTAAAGATCATTTATCAGAAAATGTGCAGGCAAGCTTGTTGGTCAATGATGAAGTAAATTTACAAAGTCTTTCAACGCTATTAGAAGATTTGGATGGCTATTCGGTTCTTAAGACTATGAAGAGTGATTCTCACATGATTGTCGAGATGCTTCCTGAAAAGGTTGATGAACTGCAAAAAGCCTTTGGTCAGCGATTGATTATAGAACCTGATGAGCCGTTAGAGCTTTTTCGTGAAGCCTTACCTCATCTTGAACTTCTGGGGGGGCTAACTATCCAAGATTCAGAAGAGCTAACTCTTTCTATAACGGTTACTTCAGGGGATTTTAATAAACCTATTGCTAATGCAACGGTTTACGCTTTTGGCACTATGTGGCTGGCTAAGGAAGTTACTAAAAAAAATGGTAAAGCTCAATTGAAAATGTATGGTGAAACCCTCTCGAGTATCAGGCGCTTGGTCATAATTCCGCAAGATAGTTACTGGAGTTTTGCCGAAATAAACCCTCGATTTATTGATGAATCGTACCAAGTCAGCTTAAAACCTCTACAAATAAACACTGCGACAGAACAGCTTGACTGGGGTCATCTTGAAATGGGTTTAGACAAAGTAAGCAACCAATTTAAAGGCAAAAATATAAAAATTGCCGTCATTGATTCAGGGCTGTCAAACCATGAGGATGTTAGGGCTATAGAGGGAGTAGATTTCACTGAAGGGGCAACGAGGGATAGTTGGAAGAATGATATCGTTGGTCACGGTACACATGTTACAGGAACTGTAGCGGCATTACACAATGGGCAAGGACTTACAGCATTTGCACCTGAGGCTGAAATTTATATCTGTAAAGTTTTTCCTGGTGGAAGAATCAGTGACTTGGTAAAAAGTTTGGATTTCTGCATAGAAAAGCAAATTGACATCGTGAATTTGAGTCTTGGTAGCTCGAGTCGTTCAGAGATTCTTGAGCAAAAGTTTAGGGAAGCTGTTGATACAGGTGTTGCTTGTTTTGCTGCTGCTGGTAATTCAAATGGTAACGTTCAGTTTCCTGCTGCATTTTCAGATGTTTTTGCAGTAGCTGCTATAGGAAAATTGCAAACTTTTCCCAATGATAGCTCACATAGTCTTCAAATCTCATCTATGCAATCAGGTAGCTTGTTTAGGGCAAGTTTTAGCTGCTTTGGAGATGAAGTCGATGTATGTGCCCCTGGAGTAGCAATTACTTCAACTGTTGCTAGTGGAGATAGTAATTATGCAGCATGGGATGGTACATCAATGGCATGTCCACATGTAGTTGGCTTTGCTGCTTTAGTTTTAGAGTCTAGCCCCGAACTTCTGGCTTTACCAAGGAATCGTGAAAGAGTAAAAGCATTATTTGAAGCTATAAAACATTACTCTGTAGACTTGGGTTTAGATCAAAAGTACCAGGGTGCCGGTTTACCAACGTTTCGGAAAATTAATACAGAAAACGATAGTTTGGAGCAGATTTTGCGTTTGCTCAAACAAAGTCTGGATTTATTGCACAACTACCAAAACGACCCTAATTAAAATATAAAAGACATACTTGTTGTTACATAAAGAACTCAAAATAGTGTTCCAATTGAAAGTTGTTTCGGCAAATATTTCGTTGATTGTTTTGGGTTTGAGGTTGAAGTTTCTTCCCAGTTAATAGACTTCTTACATTCAGGATAGGACATACCAATATTGATGAAAAACGTTCTTTTAACAGGAGCATTAGGAGAAGTAGGATCTCAGATAGCTTTAGAATGGAGTACCCAAGGTTACAGGGTTTTTTGCCTTGTAAGATCTAAACTTGGTCTATCAGCAGAAGAAAGGCTAATACAAGTCTTTGGCTCAGCTATCTACTCAATAGAGGGTGATATTACAGAGCCTTATTGCGGGTTATCAAAAGATCTTCAGACTAAGTTTCGTGGTTCATTTAGTAAACTTATTCACTGCGCTGCCCTAGTCAAATTTGAAAAGGCTTTGCAAGATGATTTATACCTCACTAATGTTTTAGGAACAAAAAATGTAATTGACCTTGCTACTTGGTTAGCTATTCCAGAGATTCATTTTGTAAGTACTGCCTATGTTGCAGGAAGCGCTCGGTTTTTTGCTGAAAATGATGTGGGTTTAGCTAAAAATGCTAGAAATCCCTATGAGGAAACCAAACAAAAGGCAGAAGACTTAATACGCTCGTGTCATAAGCCTTTTAATATTTACCGCTTGAGTGTGGTTGTTGGCGATTCGACTAGAGGTGAGGTAGATAAGTTTAATGGCTACTATGGCTACTTTTCAGCAGTATGGGGTATGAAGGAAAAACTTCGCCAAATAGCTTCTAAAGAAGGTTTTCAAATGCCCACAAATTTAAAAAGCACTATCAACTTGGTTCCTCGTGACTGGGTTAGAGAAATCTTGGGCAAACTAATTAGCAAAAATGCAGTAAATCAATGTTTTCATTTAACCCATCCGCGACCTCCTAGTGTTGGCTGGGTACTAGAAACTTCCTATAACTATTTGAACCTTCCAATTCGCCCTGTGGAGGTTTACAACCCACCAAGAAATACCCGCAAAGAGTGGCAAGCAATTCAAAGAATGATTTTGAGAGAAGTTAAAAAATACAACGCTTATACCGAGCATGAAGCCGTTTTTTCAAATCACTGCCTTCAAGACTTTCTTGGCTCAGACTACAAAAGTCCAGCGACCATCGATCAAACCTTAGTTTATAACCTCCTTGACTATGCAATGTTTGAGAATTTTGGTCAAAGCAAAATGTTTTTTACAGAGCTCAATAATTAATATCTTATGAAAAAGGAGCAGTCCTATGGATTTTTATGAAATTGTCAAACACGTAATTTTGGATTTTTCACAAAATCATAACCTTTCCGCTATAACTGAGGAAACCTGGCTAATTGAACTTGGTCTTGAC
The DNA here is from genome assembly GCA_024642575.1 of Trueperaceae bacterium. Classification (GTDB taxonomy): domain Bacteria; phylum Deinococcota; class Deinococci; order Deinococcales; family Trueperaceae; genus JAHEBB01. Next base: position 3,934 of record JAHEBB010000433.1, read on the forward strand.
TCTGTAACTAGCGCCGACATGATCATGGAACTAGAAGAACGACTGAATATTGAAATCTCTGACCAAGATGCGGTTTCTCTAACTACTGTTCGTGATGTATTTCATTTAATTGAAAGGTATGTGTGTTAGATGCTTAAAATGCCCAAGCTGACTCTTTCTGATGTTCTTTTAAAAGCGAGTAAAGAAGCGCCTGATAAAGGCTACACCTTCTTAAACCAACAAAACTCTGTGATTTTAAATTATGGAGAGATATACCCAAAAGCCCAAGGGATTGCTTCATATTTAAGAAAGTTAGGAATTAAACAATCATCCAGGGTTCTAGTAATTTTAGAGAAGAGTGCCGAATTTACCCTATTGTATTTTGCTTTACTTCTATCTGGGGTTGCGCCTTGCATTTTGCCAACCTTGTCAAGCCTAAGAGATAAACAAACTGCAAAAGAAAAAATAGATGCTATTGCAAAACAAATTGATGCCTCATGGATTTTCATTTCTAAAGCTGAAATTCTCAACATAGAGAGTTTGAAAACGGTTTTTATTGAAGATTTAGACTTCGCTGATAATGGTGATTTCGAAGTATTTTCAAACGAGCTTGCAATAATT
>JAHEBB010000434.1 GCA_024642575.1 Trueperaceae bacterium
AGACAGGGCTTAACACTACGCCGAATCACACCTTCCGTAACCGAACCAAACATAAAGCGATTAAAACCACGCCGCCCATGCGTTCCGATAACCAAAAGGTCTACGTCTTTTTCAGCCTCAATAATCGCTTCAACTGGTACCGATTTTTCAATCATTCTGGTACTGGCACTAACCCCTTCGGCATTAGCCATTTCTAAAGCCTTTCTTAGGGCTTCCTCCCCTACCTGTTTTACCGATTCATAAAGATCAGGCTGATAGGCGGCAACCTCTGGAGCTATATAGATGGTTCTTATGGGGTCTTCTGTTACATAGAGAAATAAAACCTTTGCCCCTACTGCTTTGGCCAGTTTTAAACCCTCTTTTATTGCAAATTCACTGCATAAACTACCGTCAGTTGGCATTAAGATGTTGGTATACATACTGACCTCCTTGACACTTAGCCTAGGCTAAAAACGCACAAGGAGCATCCTTATTGCTCTTACAGGCTGTCCTCTATTTTCCGACTTGAAGCGTCATAGGTTTTCTCATGCAAAATCTTCATCTACCTTTACAACGCTCAAGGCTGGGCTTAAAACCCAAATAAATTTAAAGAATAAGGGTCTTTGGTTTAGTCGTACCCATGAGAATTTTAAAGCTAAATCTTGCAACGTTTAAGAGCGGCGCATAAACCTTGCATTTACCGTAGTACCTTTACCCAAAACACTCTCAACCGAGAATTTACCCCCTGCCAGTTCAATACGTTCCCTCATTCCAGCTAGCCCCACATGCTCGCTCGAGGCAACCTTTGCCAATTCAAAACCTTTGCCATCATCTTCTATTACCAGTTGGATTTGATTGTTTTGGGTTAGCAGTGTGATTGATGCGTGTTTGGCATCGGCATGGCGTGAAATATTGGTTAATGCCTCCTGGACAACTCGGTAGATAACCGTTTGTTGGTCTTTTGCCACATCTTTTGGCAAAAGAATCAGGGTTTCAATCTGAATTTCCGTACGATCTCTGAGATCTCTAACCAGTCGGTTAAGCGCAGGCTCGAGCCCTAGTTCATCAAGCAAAGCAGGCCTTAAATCTCTTGATATGCGCCTGACATCGGCAAGAATATCTTCCGTTTGTTTCTTAAAATCAGCAATGTCAATACCCTTGTTTTGCGCCAGTGCATTGCTAAAACCCAGACTTAAACCCGTTAAAGCCTGCCCTACTTGATCGTGTAAATCACGGGAAATGCGGGCTCGCTCTTCTTCTTGAGCACTCAGCAAACTTTCGAGTGCGCGCTGCCTAGACGTAACATCTAGTCCAAGAGCTGCTACGCCAATCACCTCCCCATAGAGATTGGTAATTGCCGTGTTGTACCACTCACAAAGTAAAATGCTGCCATCTTTGGCGATATTTCGGTGTGCACTTCGTAAACCCTCAGGTCCGATATTTCCTAGCAGAATAGGCATAAGTTGTACTCTAAGGTCTTCTGGGACAATCAAATCAGCCTTGGCTTTGTAAAGCACTTCTTTAGCGCTGTAACCAAAGAGACGTTCTGCGGCTGGATTCCAGGAGCTTATAAGGCTATCCTCAAGCTGCCACTCGATGGCCGCAAGGGGCGTATGCTCTAAGTGTTTGGCCATTCGTTCCTGGCTTTCCTTGAGCTCTTGTTCTGACTTCTGCCGCTCACTGGTATCCATAACAATAGCGACAAACACAGGTGGTTTCTCATCAGGAACAAGTTGCAAATTAACATCAACCGGGTAGCTCGAGCCATCTTTACGCTGATGAATCGTGGAAAACTGAATCGCTGTTTTCTCTCCTGTTCGGAGGCTCGTTAAAAGCTGCTCATACCTGGCAAAGTCATATTCAGGTTTAATATCTAGGGGCGTAAGATTACCTAGTTCATAGCCATCATAGCCCAGGTTTTTACGAGCACCTTCGTTAGCATAAATAAAACGCAAGGTACGCGCATCGAACAAGTAAACCTCATTGATAGAATCTTCAATAATACGGCCTAAGCGGTTTCGCTCAGCTTCTACCAGCTTTTGCTCAGTTATGTCTCTAATGGCTGCCGAAACCAGCGTAGTTGTACCTAGTTGGATGGGGTTAAGACTAATTTCTACAGGTTTTTCAGTACCGTCTTTGGCAAGCGCGAAAAGCTCGAGCGTAAGTCCCATTGGGCGTGCTTTAGGGTTTGAAAAATAGGTATTCAAATGCTGCCTATGCTGTCTGCGGAAACGGTGGGGAATGAGAATTTCTAAATGCTGACCAAAGAGTTCATCTCGGCTGTAACCAAAACCTTTTTCGAGCTGCCTATTTACCAGTTGAATTAGGCCCTCGCTATCGATTAACAAAATAGCATCAAGAGGAGATTCAAGTAATAACTCAGCCTGCCTTTCAGCCATTTTAAAATCACTTATATCGGTGTGACTAATCAGTAGACCGTCAGCAAAGGATTGCAAGTCCATGCGGTACCACAGGTTTGGGTTCTCGCGAAACTGAAAATCCATCTGAAAACTCTTACGTTGTTCTTCTAGGATTTCCTGAAATGCCTTTTCGCAATGCTCGGAATCTTCGTGGGAGATGAGGTTTAAAGCTTTACAAAGAGCAATATAATGTTGACCTAGTACCTCAGCTTCATAGGCAAGCGTTTTTAAAAGCTCGAGCCATCGTCTATTAACATAGCTGATACACCCTTGCTTATCGGTCAGAACCAGTGGAATAGGTAAGACCTCAAGTAAATGCTGTGCGGTTGATTCTAAAAAACCCTTAGTGCTCATCTAGCTCCCAATTCATCCTACCAAAAGCGTCATGAGGACATTCAACTGTATTGGCACATAGGCAAGAGCATCCTTGGAGTTGGTTCAAATGAACAAACCTCGAAGGGACTTAAGATAAGTTCCGAATGGAGAGTCTGACGTGAGTCAACGGCAGGAATACGATATGAGTTATAAGCTTGATGCTGTTCGCAAAATCGAGGAGCAGGGGTATACCGTACCAGAAGCAACCAAAAGCTTAGGGGTTCAAAAACGAATTTATATAAATGGAAACAACAAAATCAAGCTGTAGGTACCCCATACAAAGAAAAACCCCCTGGTCTAGTGCCAAGGCTGGCATTCTGGGGGTTTGGATAGGGGAAAAGCGGTGGCCTTCCCTTGATCACTCTAAGTATAAAAACTTTCCAGAAGATGATAGTCAGTGCAAGGCTTACACGGTTGTCATATTTTTACTGATGGAGCTGAGGCATTTTTACTTAATAATTAAAACTCAAGTTCTGTTTTTCAATTTGCTGTCAGAAATCTATATCCGTCCTAAATTGGAGACTTTTTATTTCAAGAAGGGAAAGATTATGAACGTATTAGAGAGTCAAATTTATCAAAAGGCATTAATGACTAACCTTTCTAACCTTATATTGCCAAATACCTGGAAAGGCGAAGTAAATTGCATTATTGGGCCTTTCTCTGGTAAAAATGTGGCAGAGTATTTTGCCAATCGTGTTGTTGACTTTGGGCAATATGAATTTTGTAGTGAGCGCATATTTGCGAAACGTGACGCCTGGTATATTGAGATTCAAGAACTTTAAAATTAAAAGGCTCGAGCTTTGACTCGAGCCTTTAGTCTAGCGCTCAGCCCAGTAAAGATAGGCTTCATGCATCATTTTTTCCAGTCTAGTGTAGTAGTCAGGTATTTGCCTTAAATGTGCCAGCGCCAGTTTTGCCGTTAATATATCGATGTCATGGGTAATATTGGTTTCTTCGTGTTTACTGCCATGCTCAGTTTCAACATTTAGGCCTTTAACAAATTCGCCAATGGGTATCATATGAAAATCAATATTCAACTCTTTGGCGAGTTGATTTGCTTCTTTTTCGCTGTAAGTAATTCCGTATAAACTAGAAGTTGACATTTGGTCCTCCTTAACTCATTTGTTTCTAAGTAACTTAGCTCTGAATGAATAAAGGTGGCCTAATTTTCAGGTCTAGCCGACGAAGGCGTATATACCCTAATTAGGCTTTTTGAAACGGAATGCATAAAATCTGGTAGCTCCTTAACAAATACCTAAGTCAAAGTACCTTCTTTTAATTTAAGGATAAACTCTGACTTTATACACCTCCTTAGCCATGAAACCTTTCTGGCCTCAGCATAAGCAGCTATAGTTAGTCGCTCCATCCTGAAAATTCCTACAATAAGAGTCGGCTTTTTACCCGACAAACCCTAAAGCAAGATGCCCTAGCATGCCCTTAAGATGCTTGCTCCGGTCTCAAAAACAGCTATGCAGGAATCAGTCTTACAGGGTTTAAGTGAAACTGAGGCTCGCTCAAGGCTCGAGCGTTATGGCCCTAACCTGATACCTGAAAAGGCTCGCAAAACCCTGCTTCAGAGTTTTATCAAACAGTTTCGCAGCCCACTTATTTATATTTTGGTATTTGCCTTAGTCTTTGATACTTCGGCTTGGGTCATGGAGGGAGCAAAAGGTTTACCGCTCGAGTCTATAGCTATTGCACTGATTCTTCTTATGAATGCGTTTTTAGGCTTAAGACAAGAATACCGCGCTGAAGC
>JAHEBB010000435.1 GCA_024642575.1 Trueperaceae bacterium
TTACTTAAAAAGGTTAGTCTGAACACGTGAAGGCTGAGAAAAAAGCTGCCAAGCCCTACACTGCTAAACCTTACACCTATGAGCGCAGTTGGAATTATGTTCTCTGGCTACTGGGGCGCAAAGCATACACACAAAAGCAGCTAAAAGATAAATTAAAACAAAAGGATGCCGAGCCTGAAGTGATTGAGCGCGTTATGAAGCGCTTGAATGAACTTAAATTTGTCGATGACAAAGCCTACGCGGAAATGTATGTGCGAAGTCGTCAGCATAAAAAAGGCAGCATAGCTTTAAAACAGGAGCTTTTCCAAAAAGGGATAAGTGAAACCTTGGTTACGGAGACGCTCGAGCCTTTAGACCAAGCCAAACAAAAAACAGCTGCTAAGCAAATACTAGAAAAAAATCAGTGGCGACTTACCAAAACTGAAGAGAAAAAACGCTATAGCAAAGCTTATGCTTTTTTGGCCAGACGAGGTTTTCCCTCAGATGTGGTAAGAGAAGCACTATCAGGGTTTTTTGATGAGTTTGAAGAAAGCTTTAAAGATTAGGTTAATAAAACTCAACAAACACTTAAGCGAATCTCTCTTTATTTCTTAATCTAAGCTTTTCAGCTTCCACTTCTCGATTACGTTTTGGCGCAGTTGTCTCGAGCGCGTCAAGTAGCTTTTGTGAAGTAAGAGCAATTTCAGTCACTGCCCGCTCAAACGCCTCTTCATTTGCTTTAGAAGGTTTCTGGTAACCACTTATTTTTCTGACATATTGCAACGCGGCGGCTTTTATTTCAGCGTTAGTGACGCTTGGTTCAAAGTTAAAAAGCGGTTTTATATTTCGGCACATGCCTAAATGTTAGCAAATTCGCTTGGGGTAAAACTCGAGCGCGTCTGCGGCAACAAAGTGTACCTTCGTTTCACCCAAACTAGGCAAAGGCATGCCCTTTGTTTCACCGTGAATATGACCAAAAACAAGGTCACTAGGTTTGGCTGTTAAAAGGAGTTCCGTGAAGCCCGAAGGCTCGAGCTTGGGGTTCGTCGGCGGAAAATGCATCATGACAATGAGTTTTTTATCTGGGTAAGTCTGAGCCGCCTCCAAAGATAATTTCAAACGACTAACTTCGCGCTGATAGATTTTCATATCCTGCTCGCTAAAATCATAGCTACCAGGGCAGTTCCAACCTCTAGCACCTGCAATCACCACATCATCAAATACCAGAGCGTCATTTTGCAAAGCGTACATGCCATCAGGCAGGCTCTGCCTGAGTTTGCCTATCGCCGACCACCAGTAATCATGGTTGCCCCGCAGCAAAATCTTTATACCTGGTAACGCTGCTACATCCTTTAAATCTTCCAAAGCTTCATCTAAACTCATCGCCCAGGAAATATCGCCTGGGATAAGCACCAGATCACCTTGCTCAATGGTTTCTTGCCAGCGCTCAAAAATAATTTGCGGATGCCCCTGCCAATTGCCCCCGAAAACATCCATGGGTTTTGGCTGTGCCTTTGACAGGTGTAAATCAGCTATCGCAAAAATGCGCATGACTGCCTAGTTTATTGCATTTATGAAAACTTGTCTGCAAAGTTCTTGGTTTATGCAAAATTACAACCTTAGAGATTGCTAATAGCGATACGTTATCAGTCCATAAATCTTAAGGCTCGAGCAAATCTAAAATTCTCTTTAGATATAAGCGAATATCGTATAAATCAGAAATACCCAGTTATTTTATAGAGCTTTACCTTAAAACCTAAAACTTTATCGTAAACTAGGGCTATGGTTAAGGCTGAGTTAGACAATATTGCAGTGTCCGGGGATGGAGGGGTTTTTCTGGCTCTGCTCAAAACCGAAACAGGCGATATTGTGCCAATTGCAATAGATTCCTCTCAGGCCAGGTCGATTGCTCTTGGAAAAACCGAAAGTGATACTGACCGTCCTATGACGCATGATCTTACTTTGTCCATCATGGAAATCTTAAATGCTCAACTTGTAAGAGTTGATATAACCGAGCTAAAAGATGACGTTTTCTTTGCCAAACTTATTATTGAAAATCGCGGGATTGAGTTCGAAATAGATGCAAGACCCAGTGACGCTTTAGCGCTCGCTGTTAGGGTAGGTGCGCCTTTATTTATTGCTGAAGATGTGGTTGAAAACCACGCCTTCAGTGATGACCTAGATGAAGATTTAACGGGTCCTGCCGCTGAAGCCTGAAGGTTTCCGATTTTGTTGTGTAATCAAACAGCTAAACCTGATTGGGCTGAGCATTTAGCAAGCCAATAAACACACTCTGCTAAACCGCCAAACCTCTAGAGTGAATAGCCACCTTTTTCGTCATCTCGAACCACACGACCATTTCTTAACACCAAGGTACGCTTGCGTAGTTGATCGACCAACTCTCTCGAGTGGGTAGCGACCAGAACTGTTGTACCTTTTAAATTGACATCATTAAGCAGTTCCAAAACTTCCCAGCTGGTATCAGGGTCAAGGTTGCCTGTTGGCTCATCGCATAAAAGAACAGGAGGGTTAGTAACAAGCGCTCTGGCAATAGCCACGCGCTGCTGCTCACCTAAAGACAACTCAACAGGAAAGGCTTTGCGTTTGTGGGCTAGACCAACTTGCCGCAATGCTCTTAAGGCACGACCTTCCAAATCACCTTTTTCACCTGTGGCACGGAGCACGAAAATAACATTATCAATGGCGCAGAGGTGAGAAAGCAAGCGGTGATCTTGAAAGACCATACCAAGTTTTCGTCTTAAAAGCGGCAGCTTGTTTTCTTTAAGCTTGCTTAAATCCTGACCTAAGATATAAACGATTCCCTCGCTTGGTTGAATACGCCTTAAAATAAGCGAAAGTAAAGTTGATTTCCCCGCACCCGAATGGCCTGTCACATAGACAAACTCCCCCTGATTGATCATAAAACTGACCTTTTGCAAAGCATGAGTGTGTGACCGCGAATAGGTCTTGGTGACATCTTGAAATTGAATCATGGGCAACTACCAACCTGTACTAGACGTATCATAACAAGCAAACGAAGCTTTGTACTTTAAGCATAACTCGCCATCGTCTCGAGCAGTAGATTTAGCGCCATTTCTCTATCAATTTTTTTAGCTACCCGAGTATTGGTCGTTTTTATCAGTTTGATGCCCCGCTCATCAATCAGCGTCATACCCCTGGTGTGACTGCCGTGAAGCTCTACAACTACCTGGCGATCTTGAAATTCAAAAAACTCAGGGTGGGTAATCGCCATAACGGCACATGGGTCATGTAAGGGCGCAAAAAATCTATTAAAATAACGCTCTTTGTAATGCCCGCCAAAAAACTCGAGCATATCACTAACAAATTTTGCAGCTGCGCTGTTCATGGCTTTCATAGTTTCAATGTTTTCAGGCTCAATAGTAAACTGATGCGTCAAATCAAGACCAGACATGATGATAGTTGCGCCACTACGAAAGACAATATCGGCGGCTTCAGGGTCATAAAAGATGTTAAATTCTGCCGCTGGCGTACGATTACCAAAGGAACCACCCCCCATAATCGAAATGCCTTTAAGCTTTTTAGCAATATCAGGCGCTTGGCTCAGAGCAACTGCGACATTGGTCAAAGGGCCCGTTGCAATCAAGTAAAGATCGTCATGACTTCTGGCGCTATCAATAATAAAACGTACCGCTTCTGTACTTGCAAGTTCACGCTCGAGCTTAGGCAATACAGGACCACCCAGCCCTGACTCCCCGTGAATATCTGGCGCATGAACGGGTGGGGTATTCAGCGGCACCGCAATGCCTTCATGAACTGGAATATCAAGGTTTAAGATTTGGGTACAAAGTAGAGCGTTACGGGTGGTTAGCTCGAGCGGTACATTACCCCCCACAGTCGTAATCCCTAAAACCTCACAGAGCCGCCCAGCCATAAGAATGGCAACAGCATCATCATGCCCGGGGTCACAGTCAAGAATGATCTTTGGCTTGGTCATAGAGGGTAGTTTACCTTAAGGCATCTTAAAGACTAGACCGTATAAAACACCAGACTTGGTCTTTTAGAAAACAGCTTATTTACTTTCAAGCATTTTGTGTTCAGACTAAAAACGCTTGCTTTAAGTTTCTGCAAGTTGCCTTCAAAATTTTGAGTTAAAACCTCAATGGTTATAACGTAGCTTAAATGTCGGCTTTAAGCTCGAGCAAGGTTACGGCAAACGGGCGTTTCCAATCCTTACTTTCTTTTCTATCTATTACCCTAAAATGGCTTTCTAAATCTTGAATCATGGCACTATCACTAGCCATATGAGACACGATAAGTTTACCTCCAGGCAAAACCAAGCTAGCTATGTTTCTTACAACTTTTTCAAATTCCTGTTTGCTGTTTCGCCGTATGTAGTAAAGCACTTCAGATGCAACAATGACATCTGCTTTACTGCTTGGCTTATACTCGCTAAGATTCGCAACAACAAAGTCTAAATTTGGGGTATTGCCATAGCGCTGTCTAGCAATAGCTATTGCCTCTTGAGAAAAGTCAATACCTATCGTTTGTTTCACCTT